>DATFVD010000603.1:0-34327 GCA_035260505.1 Terriglobales bacterium | reverse complement strand
CTACCAGCACGGAAATCTTGATTTTCTCCCGCATGGCGATCTTCCTCCGGCGAAAGTCTTATTCGTAATAGTACTCTGGACCCGGCTTTCAGCAGGGGTTCCCAAGTACTACGGCGACCTTTGAAGTGTCGGGTGATTCTGTCTTAAGCGCCTTTGAACTCGGCAACGGACTAAATAAAACGGCGGAGCCAGATAGCGCTCCGCCGTCCACTCCTGACATGGCCGTCGGCTACTGCGTTGTCGTCTTGACCGCATCCCCGGTTTTAAAGCCCGTCCCGGAAACCACCGAGCACACTGAGGAAACATCGTCGACGTCGGTGACTTTCACGAACCCGATCGATGTGCTCATGCGGCGCAGGACCTTCCCGGTAGCTGGGTCTTTGATTTCCCTGCTTACACGCTCCACGCTGAGCTGGTCGCCGACTTTCACGCCCGCTTTAGCGCCGACATTCAGGATCACCTGTCCGCCGTCCACCGCCGCTACCAGACCTTCTACCATGATCGTCCGCGTGACCAGTTTGTCCTTGCCGGCGATCACTTCGGTGCTCATGGTTTCGACCGCCGCTTTCACGGCTTCGCCAATGATTGTGTTCTGAAAGTCGCTGCTCCCGAAATCGACACCTCCGGCGCCGAAGCCATGCCAGCTACCTCCGCCTCCAACGAGCGAGGTGCTCGAGCGCTGCGATTCGCCTTTTCCTTCGGCGACAGCCAGAATTTCAGCAGTGTCAATATCCACAATGCGGGCATCGAGCGCGACGATTGCTTTTGTATTGGAGTGTTTAAATCCACCCAGGCCAAAGCCGCCCAGACCGCCGCCGGCTCCGCCGATGCCAGTTTTCTTGGTGTCATTGCCGAACTGCGTGATGCTGCCCACGATGATGGCGTCCGCGCCCAGCAGTTTGCCGATTTTGGCGGCTGAATTCGGGTTGGCGCGATCACTGTTGGAGAAATTCTGCTCCGTCAGTATCTTGTCCATGGCCTTGCGCTCGAGCACGGAGTAGCTGCCGTCCTTAACCAGATACTTGACCAGCAGGTCGGAGACTCCCTTTCCGATGTCGACATCTTGCCCGAAGATCGCGGCTACCCCACCATGCACCGTGGCGTAGTCAAAGTCGAAGACGGCGACGCGTTTCTTGCGAGGAGCCGTGGGAGCGATCTGCCCCATCGCCGCCGTAACCCATGTAGTAGCCATCAGCCCCAATAACGCTGCCGCAAGTAGAGCCTTTTTCATAAGTGATCCGCCTTCCGGGAATTCAGGAAAAGACACTTCGGCGTGCCGCCCTTCCCCTTTGACCAGCGAGGCTAAACGCCCCCCTGACACTTGTCAACTCAACCAAAGGGCTAGTCGGGAACGACTCTTGCAGGCGTTCGGAGGCGTGGTCTTTCGGGTACCCATCCTGCGATTGACGGGGAACTCTTACGCAGCCAAACTGAAATGGTATGGCAAAGCTTCGGGTTGGCATCCTCTTTGGCGGACGCAGCGGTGAGCATGAAGTGTCGTTGCTGTCGGCGGCGTCCGTTGTGAATGCAATTGATAAAACAAAATATGAAGTTGTCCCCATCGGCATCACAAAAGATGGCCGCTGGCTCACGGCGGAACACGCGGAACGTCTGCTGAAGGGCAAGGGTGAAGGCGGCGAGGACGTCCGTGCCACACAGACGCAGCTTCGTGCGGGCGATCCGGGGGCGACTCCGGGGGCCGCTGTGCTGGCTACTGGCGAGTCGGTGGTCGTTCCTCCGGAGCCGACGCGGCGCGACTCTGGACTTGCGCCGTTCCAGACCGATGCGAATCTGCGGCGCGCTTCCGATCGCGCGATTAATGTCGATGTTATTTTTCCCGTTCTGCACGGAACTTTCGGTGAAGACGGAACGATTCAAGGTCTTCTCGAACTGGCCGACATCGCCTACGTCGGCGCAGGCGTGCTCGGCTCTTCCGCCGGCATGGATAAAGACATCATGAAGTCGCTGTTCCGCGCGGCGGGATTGCCGATCGTGAAACACGTGACCGTGTTGCGTAGCCAATTCGAGGGTGGGCTCAAAAAAACGCAGAGGCAGGTGGAGAGCAATCTGAAGTATCCGGTCTTCGTGAAGCCCGCGAATCTTGGGTCGTCGGTGGGAATCTCGAAGGCGCACGATCGCAAGGAACTTGGCCCGGCCATTGCAGAAGCGGCAAAGTTCGATCGCAAGATCGTGATTGAGGAAGGCGTCGGAGGCAAGAGGAACAAGGCGCGAGAGATCGAGTGCGCGGTGCTCGGTAACGACGATCCCAAAGCGTCGATCGCGGGAGAAATCGTTCCCTGTAAAGAGTTCTACGACTACGACGCGAAGTATCTGGCGGAAGGCTCCGACTTGGTGATCCCCGCGAAGATCACGAAAGCAGAAATGAAGACGGCGCAGAGGCTGGCAATCGCGGCGTTTCAAGCGGTCGATTGCACGGGTCTGGCGCGCGTCGATTTTCTAATGGACCCCAAATCGCGCAGGATCTACGTCAACGAGATCAATACCATGCCCGGCTTCACCGCGATCAGCATGTATCCGAAGCTGTGGGCGGCATCGGGAGTGCCCTATCCTGAGTTGATTGACCGGCTGATCCGGTTGGGGATCGAGCGGCACGAAGACAAAAAGCGGAATCAGTACACTCGCTGAAGGCCGATGAAATCGCCCTTGACAGACCGATTGGTCGGGCTGTAGTATCTGACTCCAAGTTCGTTCTTTTTTGAGCGGACTGGAATTTCATGCAGAGTGGCTGAGGGACGAGCCCTAGGACGCCACGGCAACCGGATCGGGATCATATATCTCCATCGCAGGTGCCAACTCTCGCCCGGTAACGGGGACCATGAGATTCGGGTAAGCGAAATTGATTCGCATTTCCCGAGCCTCTTTTCCCATTCGGAAAAGGGGTTTTGTGTTAACTGGGGTTTTTACCCGGCTCGTCCCGCAGTCACGGAAAGAAGTTGCAGAATGGGGACGAGCACGTACGAACTCCGCTGCCGCGAATGCGGCAAGACCTTCGGCAACCAGCCGCGCAGCATCTGCGAAGACTGTTTCTCGCCGCTCGAAATCACCTACGATTACGATTCCATTCGACCGCGCATTTCGCGCGACCTGTTGGCCTCGCGCGCGCCGAATATGTGGCGCTATCGCGAGCTGCTGCCGCTACCGGCGGGGTACCAGCCCTCCCTCCCAGTTGGGTTCACCCCGCTAGTTTCGGCGCCTCGATTGGGCGAAAAGATTGGATCGCGGCGGCTCTTCGTTAAAAATGATGCGGTGTGCCTGCCCACATTGAGCTTCAAAGATCGCGTGGTGGCGGTCGCGCTGGCGAATGCGCGCGCTTTCGGGTTCGATACCGTGGCTTGCTCGTCCACGGGGAATCTTGCGAACTCGGTCGCGGCACAAGCGGCGCGCGAAGGATTGAAGGCTTGGATCTTTATTCCCTCGGATCTTGAGCCCGCGAAGATTCTCGGCACACAGGTGTTTGGCGCGGAGCTGGTACGCATCAACGGCAGTTACGATCACGTGAATCGGCTGTGCTCGCAAATTGCAGATGAACATCGTTGGGGATTCGTGAACGTCAATCTGCGTCCCTATTACGCCGAGGGCTCGAAGACGGTGGGCTATGAAATCGCCGAGCAACTCGGCTGGCAATTACCCGATAACGTCGTTGTGCCGATGGCGGGAGGATCGCTGATCACGAAAATCAAGAAGGCGTTTGATGAACTGATTCTCCTGGGACTGGTCGACCCGAAACCGGTGAAGTTTTTTGGCGCGCAAGCGACTGGCTGCTCTCCGATTTCGACCGCGATCAAGCAGTACAGCAGCGAGATCGAGCCGCAACGTCCGAAGACGATTGCGCGGTCGCTGGCGATCGGCAATCCCGCCGACGGACATTACGCGTTAAAGGCCATCACCAAGAGCGGTGGATGGTCGGAGGACGTTTCTGATCCGGAAGTTGTCAGTTCCATCCAATTGCTGGCGGAGAGCGAAGGCATCTTCACCGAGACCGCGGGTGGCGTAACCGTTGGAACCGCGCGCAAGCTGATCCAGCAGGACCGCATTCTACCGGATGAAACGACGGTGCTGTGCATTACCGGGAACGGACTGAAGACGACTGACGTGCTGGCGGACAAGTATCAAGTCGAAACACCGATCGCTCCGAAGCTTGCCGAGTTCGAGGCTTATCTCGCGGCGAAGGCCGGTGCGCTGCCGGCGCCTGTGGCGGAGACAACAGCAGTAGCTTCAGTCGTTGGTCGTTAATCGTTAGTCGTTCGCTGGCACAAACGCTCGCGGCGGTTTTGTCCTGGGTCGGATTTGCTAACGACTTATGACCAGCGACTAACGACGACACACTGTCGTTCGGGCTTTTGCCCAGGAGGTTTCTTATGAGCATCACGGTTCAGATTCCTACGGCTTTAAGACGGCTGACTTCTGGGACGCCGCGCGTTATTTGCTCCGCTGCCAATCTTAGCGAGCTGTTCGCGGAGCTCGACCAGCAGTTCCCCGACTTGAAGCCCCATTTGCGGGATGAAGCGGGTGAGACGCGTCGCTTCTTGAATATTTATGTGAATGAGGAAGATATTCGCTTTCTTGGCGGCGCTTCATATTCGTTCCAGGACGGCGACGAGGTGCTCCTGGTGCCTTCGATCGCGGGCGGATTGCGCTAGAAAAATCGGCGGCTGAGCGAGGCTCGGCCACACCGTTGGCGCATCCACGCAACCCGCATTAGACTCTTCGTGGCGGTCATTCTTGCTTGTTGTCCTCCTCCTTCTGCCTCCAGCGTTTCCCTGAAAAATTCTTGCTTTCTTGGGCAAACAAGGCCTCCGTTCCTACGGCTAATGCTGAGTTTGCGGTGGACAATCCGACTATACTGCTATAATCTAACTAACTAGTTAATTATATGAAGAAACCTATGCCTACTCGTCATCCAGTTCGGCCGCGTCGCTCTCCGGGCCGCGCTCGTGCTGGGCGGTCCGCTCCTCGGCTTGGAACTCGGGGGCAGCCGGAGGAGAGCCGGGCGGCAATTCTTAAGGCGGCGGTGGCAGAATTTGCCGAGCACGGCACTGCGGGGGCTCGCACGGATGCGATCGCGCGGGCGGCGCACGTCAACAAGGCGCTGCTTTATTACTACTTCAAGGACAAGGACACATTGTACGAAGCGGTACTGGACCATGTATTCAGCGGACTGCGGGCGCGGGTGATGCCGGTGCTCGAAAGCAAACTGCCGCCGCGGCAGAAGATGCTGGAATATCTGGGCGCGTATTTTGACTACATCGCGGCGAATCCGCGGTTTCCGCGGGTTGTGCAAGCGGAGTGGATGCGATCGGGGGCAGGCAGCGCGCGGATGCAGCGGGTGGCAAAGGAATATTTCCGTCCGATCTTCCGGAAGCTGGCCGATTTATTGCGGGAGGGCATTGAGGCAGGGGAATTTCGGGTGGTGAATCCGATGGATTTCCTGCCCTCGGTGGTGGGAGTAATTATTTTTTATTTCGGCGCGGCGCCGCTGATGAAGACGCTGCTGAAAGTGGACCCGTTGTCGGTGGAGCGGATACGGCAACGGCGGGCGTTTGTTCTCGATTTTGTTTCGCGGGCGTTGTTTGTCCGGTGAGCAACGTGAGACGGAGGAAAGTGGCGCTGTCAGCGGCTGGACGGGCAAGGTCGCCCGTCCCCACGCAACCCGTGGCAAGGAGATTGGCGATGAGTGCGCGGAATAAATTTTTGATTGTCCTGGCAATCATCCTGACGATTGCTGCGGCGTACTACTTTTCTTCCACGCCGGGAGGGAAAGACCTGGTGCTGGTGGGAACAGTGGATGCGAATCAGATTGTGGTGAGCCCGCAGATGCAGGGGCGGATTACAAAGCTGCTGGTCGAAGAAGGAACGCAGGTCAAGCAGGGGGATCTGATTGCGCTGCTGGATCCGTCGGAACTGGAGGCTCAGGAGCGTGCGGCGGCGGCGACGATTGCGAGTATGCGGTCGAAAGTCAGCGAGACCGAATACACGCGGCAATCGACGAAAGGGTCGACGACGGGAGATGTGGCAAATTCGCAGGCGCGACTGCAGGCGGCGCGAGCGCAATTGGCGCAGGCGGAAGCGACTTTGGCGCGGGTGGAGAGTGACAGTCTGCGGACGATTGGACTTGCGAAAGCAGGTGTGGCCTCGGAGCAGGAGAAGGTGCAGGCAGAGATGAATCTGAAGGCGCAACAGGCGAGCGTTCAGGCACTGAAGGACCAGGTGTCGGCGGCGCAGGCGGATTTGAATTCGGCAATCGCGCGGACGAAACAGGCGACGGCAGCGCAAAGTACCGTGACATCGACGCGGGCACAAGTGGATAACGCGGTGGCGCGGTTGAAGGAAGCGGAAGTGCGTCTGGGATATACGAAGATCTATTCGCCGGTAACAGGGACGGTCCTGGTGCGAGCGGCACGCGAAGGCGAAGTGGTGAACTCCGGGCAAGCGATCGTGACGGTGGTGGACTTCAAGGACACATGGGTATTGGCGGCGATTCCGGAGACAGACGCCGATTACATTGGACTCGGGGACACGCTGCGGGTGCGGCTGCCGGGAGGGACTGTGGTTCCGGGGAAAGTCTTCTACAAGGCGGCGGAGGCGGATTTTGCTACGCAGCGGGATGTGGGGCGGCGGAAGCGCGACATTCGGACAATCTCGTTGAAGGTGCGACTGGAAAATCCGAAAGGGGCGCATGTTCCGGGAATGACTGCGGAGGTGCTGGTGAGTCCAGAGCAGTTAAAGGGGACATCGCCGAAGAGCGCACAGGCGGCGGGGGCGAGGTAGAGACCTGCCGAACTTCGCCCGGCTGGACGGGACAGAGTCCCGTCTCCACACGAGCATAGGGAGATTGGGGATGGAAGTGAATAAGACTGGCGCCGGAGGGACTTCGCCTTCAGAGTTTAATGGGCGGAGCGAGATTGCTGCGGACGCGGCCCATGCTGTTGAAGTGGAACATGTTGTTAAGCGATATGGGGACTTCACTGCGGTGGACGATATTTCGTTTGCGGTGAAGGAGGGAGAAATTTTCGGGCTGCTGGGGCCGAATGGGGCGGGGAAATCGACCTTGATCCGGATGATGACCACGCTGATTCCGATTACCGCCGGGGCGGTACGGGTGGAGGGACATGATGTGGCTCGCGATCCGGACGCGGTGCGGCGGACGATTGGCGTGATTCCGCAGGCGCTGACCAGCGACTTGGATTTGACGGTGGAAGAGAATCTTAATATTTATGCCAAGTTGTATGACGTCCCTACTCAGAGGCGCAAAGAGGCCATCGCCGAGTTACTGGAGACGGTGGACCTTACCAAGTGGCGGGGAGCACAGACCAAGACTTTATCAGGCGGCATGCGGCGGCGGTTGGAGATTGCTCGGGGGCTGGTGCATAGTCCGAAGATTTTTTTCCTGGACGAGCCGACGACGGGTCTCGATCCGGTGTCGCGGGTGGCAGTGTGGGAGATGCTGACGAACATTAAGGCGAAGCGCAAGCTGACGATCCTGATCACAACGCACTACATGGACGAAGCGGACCGGCTGTGCAATCGGATTGCGATTGTGGATCACGGGAAGTTGGTGGCCTTGGATACTCCGGAGGCGTTGAAGGCGAGCGTGCCGGGGTCGAACGTGATTGAGGCGCACTTCGAGAATCCGCCGGCCGATTGGGAAGATCGACTGCGGGGATTGCCGGGAGTGACATCGGTGCAGAATGAAAGTGCGGGGATGTTCCGCGTGTTGACGGCGAATGGATCGGGCACGACGACGGACCTGGTGGAGATGGCGGTGGTAGCAGGAACGCCATTGAAGACTTTAACCGTGCAGAACACCACGTTGGACGACGTGTTTGTCCACTACACAGGGCGGCAATTGCGCGATGAACTGGTGAAGGCGCATGCGTTCACGATGCCGCAGAGACCGGGGTTGCAACCATGAATCGAATGATGGCGATTATTGAGCGCGAGATGCGGAAGTTCTTCCGGTCGCCGGCGCTGATGATGGCGTCGATGATTTTTCCGCTGGTGCAGCTGATCATATTGGGGAATGCGTTTGGAGGAAAGATCCGCGAAGCGAAGATGGGAGTCGTGGATGAGGATCATGGGACGCAGGCGATCCGGATCAAGGAAGCCTTTGACGCTGTGCGGGCGAATGCGGGGACGTTTGTCGCAGTTCCTTATGACAATGAAGTGCAGGCGCGGGAGGACGTGCGCAACGGGAAGATTCAGGGAGCGGTAATTATTCCGGCGCAGTATTCGAAGATGGTTTACGAGAAGAATCATCCGCGGATCGCGCTGATCGTGGATAACAGCGACAACTTCATGAGCTCGACGTTCGAAGAGAAGATGACCGAAGTGACGAACGCGTTGAACCAGCCGGACGTGTCGCCGCGACTGTTGCAGAAGACGGCGCTGGAGGTGGTGGAGCTGTATCCATATATCGAGTACATGAAATATCTGCTGCCGGGATCGATCACGCTGGCGATGTTTGTTTCCGTAATGATCGGCGGCGGAATGTTGTATATCGACGATAAGGCTCGCGGGGTGCATGAGGGGTATCTGGTAACTCCGATCACGAAGTCGGAGCTGGTGTTTGGGTTGAACGGGGCGGGGGCGATTAAGGCGGTAATGACCGGAGTGGTGATAACCGTGGTCGGGTCGCTGGCGTCGGGAGTGGGAACGATTTTTAACCCGGGGACGATGGTAGGTCTGTTAGTGATGATCGTGCTGACCTCGGTGGCGTTCAATACGATGATGTTCTTGATGATGGTGAGGATTGAAGATCCGCTCGTCCCGCGCGCGATTTTTGGGATTCTGAATACATTGTTGTTCTTTCCCAGCGGATCGATTTATCCGGTGGAGGCGTTTCCGGTGTGGCTGCGGGCGATAGCGAAGGTGGATCCGTTTACGTATGCGGTGCATGGATTCAAGTCGCTGCTGCTGAAGGAAGCAGGGCTGTCGGCGATTGTTCCAGACATGATTTATCTGTCGATATTTGCGGTGGTAACGCTGGCGTTGGCGGTGCCGCTGTTTAAGCGGACGCTGTAGAGAGTCGGAATCTTTTCACCGCCGAGACGCACAGGGCGTGGAGAAAGGCTCAGAGCTTAACCACAGGGAGCACAGCGGAGCTGAAACCTGGCTCTGGAGTTTTTCCGCGGCCTGTGGCGTCGTGAGCTCTCCAACAAAATAATTTCTGACGGCCGAGGGTGGTCGTCCCTATGGGGGTGGCGGTGGAGGGGCGGGGAGGAGCTGGCGGCGGGTGGAGTCGGTTGACAAGCGGAACACGACATTGGTGGCGATGGGGAGCGGCCTGGGACGGAGATGGACATCGGCGTGGACATCGAGGCGGAGCCAGATGAAACGCCCGATGCGGCTGATGCGGACTGCTTCGGGACTTAGTCGGGCGGTGTAGCTGGAGGCAATGCGGGCCATTTCAGCGAGGTCGTTCATGGGTCCGAATTCTACGTCGTTGGGGCGTTGCAGTTGGCGCATGAGGTCGATTTGGCAGGCGATGCTTTTGCGTCCGGCAACGCAGGGCTGGGTCCGGCAAGCCAGAATTTTTTCGATAGCGTAGAGAGCCCGGTGATCGACGCGTTCTCCAAAGGCGAGGTAGAGCGTGTTGGTGGCGGCAACATGGTTGAGAGGGAGCATCTGAAAGGCCTCGAGGATGGGAAGCGGAATGTTGCCGAGAGAATAGATAGTGGTGGGGTCGAAGGAAGTTGCAACCGGGCAACCCCATTGTAGAGCGAGGGCGGTGGTGACGTCCTGTTCGGTGGCAAAACCAAGCTTTTCGATCCACTCACCGATTTTTCCATAACGACGCGAAGGCGCGGGCCAGGGGATGCTCGCTGTCACGCGCCGGATCTCGCGGGGTTGGAAACGAGGTGGACATGAAGATCACCCTGCAACGACGATGCCAGCCCGGCATAAATTGCCTTAGAACACTCTCATGTCGAGTACGGATGAAGATGACCTATCGCTCGACATTGCGATTTCCGCCTTTCCTTACAGACGCGGCTTGCTCTGTCTCCCGCCGCCCACCAAGAAGCCCGCGTGTCGCGGCCCTAGCGCGATCCGCAAAAGCTGTTATCCGCCAGCAACAGATGCTCGGGGCGGATCAGCGCTTGTTCTTCAGAGAGGATCAGCGCCCGTTCGATCACGTTCTGCAGTTCGCGAATGTTCCCAGCCCAGGGCTGCACCTTCAGCAGTTGCAGCGCCGTGGCGGACAATTCCGGCGCGGGCAGGGGCGCGGCAAATTTTGCGAGAAAGTGCGCGGCGAGCGGCGCGATATCTTCGGACCGGTCGCGCAAGGGCGGAATTTCGATAGGGAAAGCGCAAAGCCGATAGTACAAATCTTCGCGGAACTTTCCCTCGCGAACCAAGGTAAGCAGGTGCGCGTTGGTGGCGGAGATGACGCGGGCATCCACGTGCACGACTTCGGCGCTGCCCAGGCGCTGCAGTTCTTTCTGCTCCAGAAAACGAAGCAGCTTGGGTTGGAGGCTCAACGGCATTTCGCCGATTTCGTCGAGGAAGAGCGTGCCTCCCTGCGCCGTCTGGATTCTTCCAGCATAGGATTGCATTGCCCCGGTGAAAGCGCCGCGGGCGTATCCGAAGAGTTCGGCTTCGAGCAGGGTCTCGGGAATCGCGGCACAATTCACAACCGCGAAAGTGCGTGGGGCGCGCGGGCTCAGTTGATGAATGGCGCGGGCGACGATTTCCTTGCCGCAGCCCGTCGGGCCGGTGATCAGGACAGTTGTATTGCGTGGCGCGAGCAAGCGCGCCAGATGATGCACGGGTTGCATAATGCGTGAGTTGCCGATCATTCCGGGCAAGGGCGCTCCCAGAATGGAGTGGGTGGCGCGGGCCGGAGGCAGAAGCTTGTCTTCGCGGGGGTCCGGATTCGTATTTTTGTTTTCGTCTTTTTTGTCCTTGTCCTTGACCTGGGATAGCGCAGGCAACATTTCCGCGCCCCGCCTTTCTTCGGCTGCGCGGGCTTCGACCTCACTTTCCGAATCGAGCAATACGACTTCGATTCCGGGATAGCGTTGCCGGACGGTCTGGCTGAGTTCCTCGGCGTCGAGGTCGGGCAGGCGGCGATCGAGAAAGACCACCTGCCAGAAGCCGCTCTCTAAATGGGAAAGGGCTTCGGCTCCTCCGCTAGCCTCTTCGAATCGGCGGGCGGGGGAACGCAGACTTTCGAGGACGCGCTGGCGTACCACATTGCTGGGACTAGCCACTAGTACGTGGTCAGCATAGTTGTGCGGGATCGGAAAACTCGTCATATTGTCGATTTGAAACGCATTGGGTTAGAAAGAGATTAGACGGACATTAGAAGACTCTGTCGAAAGAAACCCTTCGTGTAGCGCGCCCGGCAACTTTTGCTTTACAAGCGAATGTTTTTGTAGGCGTTCGGCATTTTCTGCAGGGATGGTGATTTTCGACGAAAGTTCTCTGTGCTCCCGCGTGGCCTCTGTGTCCTCTGTGGTTATGAATTCTTGGACCTTAATCACAGGAAACGCAGCGAACGTTATTTCTCCACAAACACGAGCTCACCGTTTTCGACTCTGAGGTCTTTCACGTTGTTGGGAAGTTTAAGCTGATCGCGCTGCTCGGTGAGTTTTTTCTGCAATACTTCGTTAACCAGCGATGCGGGCACGGAGAGATCGCCAACTTTAACCTCGGTGGCATCGAAAGTGGCATAACCATCTTTGGAGCCGAGATGTCCGGCCAGAGTGAGATACACATCTTTGCCGGCGATCTGGGTAAGAAATTGACCGCGAACGATATCTCCATCCATGGAGACCTGGTAATCCTTGATATTGGGCACCGCGCCCGGAAACTCCGTCGAACCGCTTGTGCTCGGAGGGTTGGCGGAGGGCGAAGTATTCGCGGACGCCGTTGCGGGCAACAAGCCAGAAGCTTGCGCGAGCGCAGCCGACAATTCGCCGGAATTCATGCGGACTTCGCTCTCCCCTTCGCCTGGCATCCGGGGCTGCGCAAGCTGGTTCACTTTCTCCTGAAAGGACTGCGCATTGGCGGCAGCCGCGGCCGGCGCGACTGCAGGCGCAAGCGGCGCAGGTCGCTTTAATACAAGGACGAGCGTAAGAATCGAGATTGCCAGGGTCGCAAAACTGATAATCCGCTGTAGCTTCACGTAGGCACCTCCGCCATTGCTAACTGTCGTTTTGTATCTGTCGCTGCCTTCCATGGTACGCGCGGACAGAAACCGGTTTGAGATGACATAGGTGCTGGGGCCGTCGGATAGTGTTAGTGGAGAGCCGGGCGCCCCGCCCGGCTGGACCGGCGCGTTCCCTCCATCTTCATTCCACGATGGCCAGCACGTCGCCGGGGTTCACTGCCGCGCCCGCGGTCGCCGATATTTTTTTCACGATGCCCTTTTTTGGCGACTTGATTTCGTTTTGCATTTTCATCGCTTCGACTACGACGATGCCCTGGCCGGCTTCAACTTCCGAATTTTCCGCGACCAGCAGACGCACGATGCGTCCGGGCATCGGAGCTAAAATTCTTCTGGGACCCTTTTCATTTCCGGTATCTTGGTTGCGCGAGCGTAGGGACCGCGGATCGCGCAGCTCGACCGTGAAGCAGGTAGTGCCGACCCAAATATGGAGATCGATCGCAGTCTGCTCGCGCTTAATTTCGAAGGTGTGCCCATCAACCAACAGCGACAAAACGTCGCGGCGCGCAATTACCGCGTCTATGTGAACCGGTTGCCCGTCCAAGCGGCAATCCCATCCGGCGACGGCTTTTTCAAGCTCGAGCCGGTGGGGCTTGCCATCCACTATGACGTCATAAACCATTAAGATCAGCGCTGCGCTTCCGAGCGTCCCTTCTGTTTCCAGTTGGATAGAACCGAAGCCGGCTCGGCGGTACTCCCATTCCTGCTAATGGGCGAGGCCGGGTCGAGCACGGCAAACATTCCGGCGGCAATGGCGGCGATCGCCTCCAGCGTTTTTATATCGCGCTCCGGTGCGCGCGAGGTGGCGGCCAGATCGTCTTTCGCCAGCAAACGGTCGAGGTATCCGGTATCGAGCTTCCCCTCCTGGAAATCGACGTCGCGCAGGATGCGCTGGAATAATGAAATGTTGGTCTTGATACCGGCCACGAAATATTCATCAAGCGCTCGTTGGAGCCGCATGATCGCCTGCTGCCTGTCGGTTCCGTAGCCGATCAATTTCGCAAGAAGCGGATCGTAATCCATGGGCACATTCCAGCCTTCGTACATGCCGCTATCGCGACGGATCCCGGGTCCTGAGGACTCGAGCAGCAGCGTGATCCTGCCGGGGCTGGGAAAATAATTGTTATCTGGATCTTCGGCGTAGATGCGGCACTCGATGGCGTGTCCACGAATCTCCACGTCGGATTGCGTGAAGGGCAACTTCTCTCCGGCAGCGATCCGGATCTGCAGGTGCACTAGATCAAGTCCCGTGGTCAACTCGGTGACCGGATGTTCCACCTGCAGGCGCGTGTTCATTTCAAGGAAATAGAAGTTCTTTTGCTGATCGACGAGGAATTCGACGGTGCCGGCATTGGTGTAGTGGGCCGCCTGCGCGACTTTCACGGCAACTTCGCCCATGCGTCGGCGTATCTCGGGATCGACGATCGGCGATGGCGCCTCCTCAAGAACTTTCTGGTGGCGGCGCTGGATCGAACATTCACGCTCGCCCAGCCACACGGTATTGCCGTGGTCATCGGCCAGCACCTGCATCTCGATGTGGCGGGGATTGATAATTGCCTTTTCAATATAGACTTCGCCGTCGCCGAAAGAGCGTTGCGCTTCGCTCCGGGCGGATTCGAGGGCGGAACGAAGTTCCTCGCGGCTGCGCACCAGGCGCATGCCTTTGCCACCGCCGCCGGCAGCGGCTTTCAGCATTACCGGGTAGCCGATGCGCGCGGCGACTTCTTCGCCTTCTTCAGGAGAGGCGATACCGCGCGACGTTCCGGGAACAACAGGCACACCAGCTTTTTCCATCTCCTGCCGGGCTCGGGTCTTCGAGCCCATCATTTCGATGGCGTACGGAGTGGGCCCGATAAACTTCACGCCCGCATCCGCGCAGGCCTGGGCGAACGTCGCGTTTTCCGAAAGGAAGCCGTAGCCGGGATGGATGGCCTCGGCGCCAGAGCGCTTGGCTACGTCGAGGACCTTGTCTATCCGAAGGTAGGACTCGACAGCTGGAGCCGGGCCGATGAGGTATGCCTCGTCAGACCCACGGACATGGAGTGCGGTTCGGTCGGCATCGGAATAGACGGCGACGGTGGCGATGCCCATTTCGCGGCAGGCGGCGATGATGCGCACCGCGATTTCCCCCCGGTTGGCGATCAGGATTTTCTTGAACATGCTTCACTTGACGCGCTGTGCCGCACTGATTTTACCTGCGCGACCGACGGCCACGCACCCGCAAATCACCTGCGGACGTGATTCGCGGACTGCGGAGAGATTGACTTCGCAGATTTGGGTTCGTAACAGGGTATCGCCATGGCAATACCGCAAGCGGTGTGAAATCAGACGCACCTTTAAGGGCTGAGAAGCGGCTTGTTGGACGGCGGTGGGAGGCGGGGACGAACTGCGCCCGGCTGGGACGGGGCAAAGCCCCGCCCAGCACGAGCGGAAGCATTTACTTGTTCTGATCAATCACGATGGCGCCTGCCGGCTGTTTTTCTGCCTTGGCTTTTTTGGTGGCCATGGTTTTGTCGACCCATTCGTCGGCGGTCTTCAGATCGGCGGCACGGGCTGCCGAGTCGTCGCACTGTATGTCGGCGCGTTCCCGGTACATCAGGTTCAGGTATGCCATGGCGTCGTCATAGTCGGGCCGAAGCTGGAGCGCCTTGTTCAGGTTATCGATGCCTTCCTGAACGTTGGGCGTGTTTTTCTCTCGTATAGTGGCACAGACCTTCTTGTCCTTGGCAGGCAGGGAATCGTCGGGCTTCAAGCCGAGTTTGGCGCGCTCTTCCTGACGCGGCACGTAGGTCTGGGTCCAGTCAATGACTGCGACCGAGTAATAAGGCTCGGGGTCATTGGGATCAACCTCGGAAGCCTTCTTGTAGAATTCCTTGGCCAGGTCGAATTTCTTCATCTGCAGATAGAGATAGGCGATGCCCTTAATGCTATTTATGTTCCGGGGATCGACCTGCAGCACTTGCTTGTACTGCTCAATCGCCTGCTCGGCATTGCGGTTGTTGTCGGGCGTGTCGGCGCCCGGAATGTACTGCTGGGCATAGGCTGTGGCCAGATACAGGCGGGCATTGATCAGTGTGGGGTCGAGGGCGACGGCTTGCTGGAAGTGGTCAATCGCCTGCTCGAATTTCGAATTCTTGTAAGCCTGCACACCCTTGTTGAGATGGTCACGCGCCTTAAGCTTGTTACAGCCGGTGCCGGAGAGGATCACCAGCGCGGCGGCGAATACCACCAGAAGCCTTTGAGTCGTTTTCATCGCTTTATCAATCTCCCTTGCAGCGGAGTGCAGAAACCTTGATGGTGAGAGCCGGGTGTTCGCGCCCGGCATGGACAGGCAAGACGCCCGTCACTCTACGTTAGAACCGTTCTACCCACCCGCTTCGATTTTGGCTGTGATCAAGCCGACCTTGTCAACGCCGGCCGAATGCGCGATATCAATAACGTTGGCTACGTCGGCGAACGGTACATTGTCATCGCCCTTCACGAACATGACCTTCTCAGCGCGCGTCTTGAAAATATCTTCCAGCCGTCCCTGCAGAGTTTCCCAGGTAACGTCATCCTGATTGATCTTGAGCCCCGGAGGGTTGCCGGCACCGTGGTCAATCAACTGGACGACGATGGTGCGATCAGGCGTGGGCGGCGGCTGTTTCTGATCCTTCGGCGGAGGTTGGGGCACCAGAGCGTCCAACCCCTTAGGCGTCAGCGGCGTGATCACCATGAAAATAATCAGCAGCACCAGCAGCACGTCGATCAGGGGCGTGACGTTCATGTTCGCGTTCTGGCCCCCTTTGGAGCCCATTGCCATAGCCATAATCGATCTCCTGTATTGCTACTTCTTAACTATTGCCCGCCCGTGGGTACCTGTGGAGTGGGTCCCGGCGGCGGGTTAAAGGATCCGGACTTCTTCTGCTCTGTCAAAAGGCCGAGTTGGTCCACACCGGCGGCCCGCACATTGTCCACGACTTCGACCACCCACCCGAACTTGGCTCGGGCGTCGGCCTTGAGAAAGACCCGTTTGTCGGTGCGGTTCGCCAATTTATCCTTGATTTTTTGCGTCAGTTCGTCCGGATTGATGGGATCGGTGCCGAAGAACACGTGGTTATCGCGAGTGATCGCGACCTGCAGCGCATCCTCTTTGTCGGCGTCGTGCATGTCCGTTGGATTATTGACTTGGGCCATGTCCACTTGCTTGCCGTGTTGCAGCATGGGCGTGACCACCATAAAGATGATGAGCAGCACCAACATCACGTCCACCATCGGTGTGACGTTGATGTCGGAGGTGACGTTGGCCGCTTCGTTTCGCTTTGCTAATGCCATGGAATTCTGTCTCCTGCGTGTCTGCGTGCCCTAGCCGAGCATGCTACTGCGGTCGCCCCAAACTCGCTCGTGGAGAGCCGGGCGTCCCCGCCCGGCCGGACGGGCGAGATGCCCGTCCCTCCATCACTTCAGCAACTCATGGATGCAACGCTCGTTCTGGCAGCCTAACCTTGCTGCTTAGGACCGGCGCATGCTCCGGCGCTTCAGGAAGTAATCGATCAGTTCGCTCGAGGAGTTATCCATCTCCACGTCGAACGCTTCCACGCGACCGGTCAAATAGTTGAACATCATAACCGCCGGAATCGCCACGAACAGGCCGACCGCGGTGGTTACCAGCGCTTCAGAAATGCCGCCCGCGACCGCTGCCAAGCCGGTTGCCTTTTCCTTGGCAATACCGTTGAAGGCATTCAGAATGCCTACCACCGTTCCGAACAGCCCCACGAACGGAGCCGTCGAACCGATTGTCGCCAGACCGCCCAATCCGCGCTTCAGTTCGGCGTGCACGATGGCTTCGGTGCGTTCCAATGCGCGCTTGGAAGCTTCAATTGTCTCGCCAGGAATTTCACCCGGGCTGTCCTGGTGGGCCTTGAATTCCATCAGGCCAGCCGTGACCACCTTCGCCAGGTGACTTTTCTTGTTGCGCTCCGCCACTTTGATGGCTTCGTCAATCTTGCCCTCACGCAACGCCCCGGCAACTGCGGGTGCGAACGAGCGGGACTGATTGCGGGCGGCGTTGAAAGCCATCCAACGGTCAATCATCACGCCGATCGACCACCCTGACATGATGAACAGAATGACGACCACGACTTTCGCCAAAAGCCCCATCTGCTTCCAGAGCGAAATCGGGTCCCAGCCGACCGAGCTATCTTGAAAAAGCCAGGCGGCGAAAAGATGGAAATTACAGAGTGCGACTGCTGCCAGGTTCACTACCATGAGTTGCTTTCCTCCTCAGAACTGTTTCGACTAGCCTCTAAAATGCTGACTGATTCCCGTGTAGAGACGGGGCTTGCCCCCGTCTGACTCTGTGGCAGGAAACGCGGCAAGCCGCATCTCTACGGGAAAACCGTGCACAGCCACTTGATCACAATCGTTTGATGCAAGAAAACCAAAGTGGGCAGAATCGCCCCCGGATTGCCAAACCCAACCCGGTTCCCCGTCTCGGAAAAAAGGTGGGATGGGGAGGGCTCCAAACCGCCACAACCTTTCACAGCTACAAGCCGGTCGGGAGAGTCTAGCCCCCGGACAAGCTGAAGTTAACCTGCACCGTGGTTTCCACGGCCACAGGCTCACCATTGAGCAAATATGGCTTGTAACGCCATTGCCTTACGGCCTCGATCGCCGCTGGCGCCAGCATGGGGTGCCCGCTAATTAACTGCAGATTCTGAATGGTGCCATCCTTGCTGATTTCCGCTTGCAGGACGACCGTCCCCTGAATCCGGGCCTGTTTGGCTAGTTGCGGATAATTGGGCGTAACTTTCTTGATCAAAAGACCGGTCGCGACACCCGTCGACACGCGAACCCGCTGTGGAGTCGCGACTTTTGGGATAGCGGTGTTGGCCGAATTGAGGATGCCGCCCATCACGCCGCCCGCTGAACCTCCGGGAATCCCGCCCGGGACGCCGCCCGGGACGCCGCCACCCAGATCCGGTGGGTTCTCTTCTTCTTTGATCATCTGAACTTTGTCTGGAATCTTCGTCGGCGTACGCAACTGGCCGTTAATAACTTCGCTTTGGATCTTCACCACCTTAGGTGCGGCCGCCGGCGGAGGGGGTGGCGGTGGTGGCGGTGGAGGCGCTACCAGGAACGTCATCAGGTTCCCCTTGGGCAGCGCGTCGGTATAAATCAGTGGGATCAGGATCAGTATGCAAATGAGCCCGACCTGCAGTAGGAAGGACAACACGGTGGTGCCCAACCGCTTAGTTTTCAGCTTGTTACCTGATTCAATGAGGCTGTCTTCAAACATAGGCTTCTCCTACCTCAGACCTCTACGAGAACTTAGACACCGGACGCATCCTCTTTGCTCCCGATCTTCAGAGCCTTTGCCTCTACGAACTCCTGCCTCTGTGGGCAGGTCAATAATTTATGCCATGCAACTTAAAGCAGTCTGCTGAAAAACGCATGTTTTGTACATCGGGGCATCGCTTTAGCGACACCGTAAGTTGTTAGAAAATCAGGCTCTTTTAGGCGCCGCAAAAGCAAACTGTTTAAGCCACAGGGCCCCGATTCAGGCCTTAACCTTTTCCTTCGGCTGCGTCGGGTTGGTACCGGGACGCAGCGGCATGGCAATCGGCTTCTTGCCCCGATCCCCGCGCCATTCCTGATAGGCGACCAGAATCGGTGCCGCGATCGCGATCGACGAATACGTCCCGATCAGGATTCCGATGACCAGGGCGAAGCTGAAGCCATGCAACACCTCGCCGCCAAAAAGAAACAGAGCAAGCACGGTAAGGAAAGTCAGGCCCGCTGTCAAGATAGTTCGACTTAAAGTCTGATTAATACTTTTGTTAACGATGTCGGCCAGCTTGTCCCGTCGCAGCAGCTTGATGTTCTCCCGGATGCGGTCGAACACGACGATGGTGTCGTTGTTGGAGTATCCGATCAAGGTCAGGATGGCGGCGATAACGGTCAACGATATTTCCCAGTTCAGCAGCGAGAAGGCGCCTACAGTAATCAATGTATCGTGGAAGACCGTCAATACGGCGGCGACGCCATAGATCCATTCGAAACGCAACGCCAGGTAAACCAGCATTCCGGCCAGCGAATAAAGGGTGGCGAGGAGCGCCTGCTTGCGCAATTGCTGCCCGACTTGCGGGCCGACGATCTCGACGTTGCGGATACCAAAGTCGGACACGAAGAAGCTGTCCTGCAGCGCGGCGACGGCCGCGGGAGCGGCTGCGCTCTTGAGTTCATCGATGGAGCCGAGCACGCCGCCTTTTACCTTGTCGCGATAATCGACAATTGCCTGCGCGATAGCGGTGTAGCGCGGACTGGCGTCCGCCCCAATGTGCAGCGGGTCCCTCTCCAAAAGATAGTTCGAAATGGTTAGAGAACTGGAGTTGTTGAGATCCTGCTTGCCCGGGGTGGCGTTGCTTTCGAGCGCCTGAATGATCTGCGTCTTACCCTTGTCGAGAGCCTGTTCGCTGGTCTCCTGAATATCGAGCTGGATCAGCACCTCGTTATTGGCCGCGGGCCCGTATCCCTGGACCCGGGTGTTCTTCAATCCAACGCGCTCGGCCTCGGAGTGGATGGCGGCCAGGTCGGGAGTGTGCGCGTACTTCACATAGACGAGCGTTCCGCCGCGGAAGTCGACACCCAAAGGGATGCCATGCCAGAACGCCATGGAAAGCACTCCGGCCACGCTGAAGATCAGCGAGAAGGTTAGGAAGTACCACTTTTTCCCGAGGAAATCGATGTTTGTGTTCTTGAAAAATTCCACGCTGCTTACGATCCCTTCACAATCAGTCGTTGGTCGCTAGTCGCTGGTCGTTCGCGGTCCGTCGTTCTTTTCGGCTTCCCGAACGACTATCGACCAACGACGAACGACTGTCCTAAATGCTCAATGCCTCTCCGCGCTGTTTGCGGCTCAGTACCCAATCAAAAATCACACGCGATACAAACACGGCCGTAAACAGGTTTGCCGCCAGACCGAATACCAGAGTGGTTGCAAAACCCTTTACCGGTCCTGTCCCGAAGAGGAACAGAATCGCGGCCGAGACGATGGTGGTAACGTGTGTATCGACTATGGTGATCCAGGCATGGCTGAATCCCTGCTCCACGGCCGAGGGCGGCGTCTTTCCGTTCCGCAGTTCTTCCCGGATGCGCTCAAAAATCAGGACGTTCGAATCCACGCCCATACCAACCGTCAGGATGACACCCGCAATCCCCGGCAGCGTCAGCACCGCTCCGAAATATCCCATGAACCCAAGCAGGATGACCAGATTCAGAATCAGCGCGATATCGGCATTCACTCCGGCCCAACGGTAGTACACCAGCATAAAGATGAGGACAGCGAGCATGCCGACCATGGCTGCCCGCACGCCAGAACGGATTGAATCGGCGCCGAGAGACGGCCCGACCGTGCGCTCTTCCAGGTACTTGATGCCCGCCGGCAAAGCACCAGAACGCAGCGTCATCGACAAGTCCTGAGTCTCTTGCTGGGTAAAGCGGCCATTAATAATGCCGGTGTCACTGATGGTGTCTTTGATTGTCGCAACTTCCCGGACTTTGTTGTCGAGAACGACCGCCAGGCTATCTCCGATGTGAGCGGAAGTGAACGCCTTGAATTTGCGGCCGCCCTCGCTAGTAAGAATAAAGCGGACCGCCGGCTGCCCATTTTCGTCGGTACTCGGCTCCGCGGTACGAAGATCACGACCGGTCACCGCGGCGGCGCGAGAGATCAAATACCAGGTCTCACCGCCTTCGGTATTGCGTGAGCCGATGCTCTTACCTTGCATGAGGACAGCGTCCGGAGGCAGCACGCCGCCGTGCTCCTGTAAAGCCGCTTGCTCGCTCGAATAGGGCCCACCGAGTGATTGCTTGATTTCGAGCATGGCGGTGGACTGCATGATTTCCTGCACTCGCGCCATATCGTCCACGCCCGGGAGTTGGACAAGAATCTGATACTGTCCAAGGCCGTGTTCCTGAATCACGGGCTCGCTTACACCAAGTTGGTCGATTCGGTTGCGGATAGTCTCGATGGCCTGGGCGACCGCGCGGTTCTTCAAATCAGCGAGGTTTTGCGCCTTCATCGCGACGGTCCAGGAATGTTCCGCCCCCGAGATAGGATCGTATTCCGGCAGCCGGTCGGAAACAATGCTCTTGAAATCGCTGGCCTGTTCCGGAGGAATGCCCTTGACGACGATCACTTCAGGATGGTTCAGCGGGTCAGGCTTGGTGATGTCGGCGTAATTGATCTTGCGCGCGCGCATGTCCTCTTTAAGGCGCGCAATCGCATTGTCGGAGTCAACATTGACCGCGTCGTTGACCTGCACCTGCAGGATCAGGTGCGTCCCCCCACGAAGATCAAGCCCCAAATGAATGCGATCGGTGATCGACGTCCGTATGCCCTTGCCCGACCAGTCCTTCGGAATGCCGAAGATACCGGCCAGGAAGACCAGCAGGATCCCGACGATAACAAGCAACTTCCAACTAAGGTTCTTATTCATGAAAAACCAGTCGATCGTCCGTGGTCGTTAGTCGCTGGTCAAAAACCAAAATCGCTTCGCGAGCGACCAACGACTAGCGACCAACGACTATTTTCCTTCTTCCGCCGTCGTCACCGATACCACGGACGCGCGGCTGATTTCGAGTTTCAGATTGTCGGGCGGTACGCGCAAAGTCAACGCGTCGTCCTTGAGGCTGATGATCGTCCCGCGCAGCCCGCCACTGGTTACGACCTTGTCCCCATTTTTCAATTCGCTCAGCATGGCCTGCCACTTTTTCTGCTTCCGCTGCTGCGGCATAATCAGCAGGAAGTAAAAAATGGCAAAGATGAACAGCAGTGGCGCCAATCCGAGCAGGCTTGTGCCTCCGGGTAGCTGCAACCAAACCGCCAATCCGCCTGTAATACCGGACGACATGCCAGACAATATGATTTTCAGTGCCAACTCGATCCTTTGTAACGAAATATGGAACGAAATACCTGATTAAACCCACGGCAACTTGAAGCGCCCTCTGCGGGCCGGCCGAACGGAACTCGGCACAAGTTTGCTTCTTTCGCCGCTAGACTTTCTCCGCTCTCAGCTTGACTTCATTCCGCTTAACTACGGGAATTTTTCTTCTAAGGCCGGAGACCGAGCGCTTCCAGGCTGGAACCGGCGATGCCGCGCCCCGGTTGCGACCGGAACGGCACAGAAAGAAACGAACCTTATCCCCAAGCTAAATAGAATGCCGGACCGCTCGCTAGGTGTCAAGGCGGGTACGTTGAATTGTGAGACCAATTTACGGTCGCAGATCGCCGGCGCTGGACGCGTGGCTCGCCCGGATCCAGGTGCGGACGGTCCGCATCGTGGCCAGGTAAAAATGCAGGTTGTGAACTGTATTCAAAACTTGCGCCAGCAGTTCATTCGAAGCGTATAGGTGCCGCAGGTAGGCCCGCGAATAACGCTGGCAGACGCGGCACTCGCAGGCCGGATCGAGCGCGCTCTCATCCTGCGCGTACCGGGCCTGCTTGATCGAGACCTTTCCTTCTGAAGTAAACAGCAATCCATGCCGGGCAGCGCGCGTCGGAAGCACGCAATCCATCATGTCAACGCCCGCCTGAGCATACTGCGCGATCTCGTCGGGAGTGCCAACTCCCATCAGATACCGCGGCTGGTCGGAGGGAAGATGTTCCAGCGTCGACAAGACAATTTCACGCGTAAGCTCGCGAGGTTCGCCAACGCTAAGCCCGCCGATGGCATATCCAGGAAAGCCAATGTCGATGGTGCGTTCGGCAGACTCGCGACGCAGTTCACGGTCCATGCCGCCCTGCACAATGCCAAACAAAGCCTGTCCTTGCTGGACGCCACCCCAAGGCACTTCATACTTGTGCTCTTCAAAATACTTCTTGCAGCGCGCGGCCCAGCACAGTGTCAATTCCATAGACGCCCGCGAGCGCTGAGCATCGGCCGGATGCTCAGTACATTCGTCAAAGGCCATGACGATGTCAGCCCCCAGCCCAATCTGCACCTCCATGGCTTTTTCGGGACTCAAAAAGTGGGAAGAGCCGTCCAGATGCGAACGGAACGCCACCCCTTCTTCGCTGACCTTGCGCAACTCAGTCAGGCTGAAAACCTGAAACCCGCCCGAATCCGTAAGGATGGCTCGATCCCACGACATGAACCGATGCAGCCCGCCCATCCGGCGAACGGTTTCAACTCCAGGCCGCAGATAAAGATGATAGGTATTGCTAAGCAGAATCTCGACGCCGAGTTCTTCGAGCACATCCTGCGAGACGCCCTTGACCGAAGCCAGGGTCCCAACCGGCATGAACACCGGCGTCTCGACTTCTCCATGAGGAGTGATCAGCTTGCCCGCGCGGGCAGCGCCGCGGGTCGCTTCAATCTGCAGGCGAACAGACACCGGGGGATTGTACCGGAAGTGTGAGGTCAATCATCACTAACCCCACACACAAGCGATCACGGGAAAAATCAAAAGCTTTCCCCTGTGTTCCCCTGCGTCCCCTGTGGTAAAGATGTTGGCCCTCCCTCTGCAATCGGTCCTTTACTTCAAGTACAAATTCTTAATCACCTCGCCCCCCTTCATCACGAACTTGACTCGCTCGAGGGTGGTGACGTCCGCCAGCGGATCGCCATCGACAGCCACAACGTCGGCCCACTTTCCCGGCTCAATAGTCCCGACCTTGTCGGACCATCCCAGCAGATCGGCATCGTTAATGGTCGCAGCCTGGATCGCCTGCAGCGGCGTCAGACCAAGCTTCACCATAACGGCGAATTCATGCGCGTTGAGGCCATGCGGATATACGGCGGCGTCGGTGCCGAATCCGACCTTCACTCCTGCGGCAAAGGCGCGCGCCACGTTCTTGCGGGCCGCCGGCATTACCTCGTGTCCCTTGGCAATCAGCTCGGCCGGCGTGCCGATCTTCTCCGCATTCTCATAAAACCAGTCCATGAGATAGAGGGTCGGAACCAGATATGTCCCGTTCTTCTTCATCTCCGCAATCGCCGCGTCGTCGATGTAGGATCCGTGCTCAATTGAATCCACGCCCGCCTCTGACGCCCAGCGGATGCCCTGCGCTCCATGCGCATGCGCCGCGACCTTGCGTCCGAGCCGGTGCGCGTCGGCCACGATGGCCTTCATCTCCTCAAGCGTATACTGCGACGCTTGCGGATTGTCGCCATGCGAAAGCACGCCGCCGGTAGCGCAAATTTTGATCAGGTCCGCACCGTACTTGATGATCTCGCGGGTCTTGTGCTGGACGGCTTCAACGCCATCGGCCACGCCTTCATTCTGAACATGCCACTCAAACGGCAGCAGATTGTTGTCGCAGTGGCCACCCGCGATACTCAGCGGCGGGCCGCTGACCAGCATGCGCGGTCCGGGGACGTCGCCGGCATTAATCGCATCGCGCAAGGCAACGTCCGTAAACCCGCTCGCCCCCACGTTGCGGATGGTCGTAAAACCGGCTTCGAGCGTGACGCGGGCATTGCGCGCTCCGTTCAAAGCCTGGCGTGGCACTGAAATCGCAAGGCGCGAATACCCGAAATTCGTGGTCATCGTGATGTGGGTGTGTGCGTCGATCAATCCGGGGAGGACGGTGGCGTTCGACAGATCGACCACCTGCGCCCCGGCAGGAACCTGTATGTCCGATCCAACGCCGACAATCTTGTCACCGTTAATCACGATGGTTTGGTTCGAGAGCGTCTTGCCTGTCTTCACATCAAGCAGGCGACCGGCGCGGATGACGACAGCCTTCGCCGCGGGCACGGCTTGTGCCCAGGAAAAGTTGACCCATGAAAGCGAAAGAATAAACACAAACAGATAACGGTGGATCTTCATTCCATCCCCCAGTGAGCAAATGAGCAATTGAGTCTTGGCCGAGTACGTTACAACTTCGGCTGGGCAAACCGCAATTCATTTCGGTGGGGGAGTAAGTCCAGACCCTTGGAAGCGTTCAAAAGGAAAAGAAGAGGCAGCGAGGTACATGGAGTGACATAAAAACGGGCCGCATTCCCTGAGGAAATCCAGCCCGGTTGAACCTGGTGAGAGATAAATAAGGAGTGAGATTTCAGTGCCCGTCGAGACATCCCTTCTGGCCGGAGCCGTTGGGGTATCCGGTGCCGGCGTTGTAAGCGTTGTTCGACCATTCGCCCTGCACCTTCCACTGCGAGCCGTTGCTGAAGGTTACAGAAGGAACGTTGAAGGTCCAGGCGCACTTATCGCCATTTTCCTGACCCGAGGAGTCGTACCATCCACCGTTGCGTGGATCGGTGCGGGCTTCCGAGAGTTCATGTCCGCTCACATTGGCGATAGCCGCCAGACCTTGCGACTCACCCGCGACCGTCGATTGCGGATCGCAGCCGGCGTCTCCATCCATTCGCCAAAAGAAAGCAAACTGCACGGGAGTTGATCCGCAGGATCCGTAGCTGTGGTAGGCACAGTATCCGGAGTGGCCACGCGGAATGTCCGTGTACACCGCGTAATAGCCGTTCGCGACGGGACTTGGAATTACTTTGCAAACCTCCGCCAAAATAGCCGAAGTCTTGGAGCCTCCACTCGCTGCCGAGCTGTCCACGAAATGGCCACCATAAGGTACGGAAGAGGTTACTTGCCCATTGGTGCCGGTGTATTCATTCGAGGTGGCAGCATAATTGGAGTTGCCGAACCCTGAGTACCAGGTGTCCATGCCGGAAATCTTGTCGCCCGGACTGGTGACCCAGCTAGGTCCCCAGAAAATGGCTGCGGTGGCGGCGCTGGTCATGATGGCGCCGTTATGCCAGAGCATGAGTGGGCTTCCCGAGCGACTGGGTTTATGGCCCTTGGCCCAGTGAATTCCTCGTTTGGGTGGCTCGTTTAGAGATTTACTGGGAGAGTTTTGCGCTGCAGTGGTAAATGCCATCAGCAAAGCGAATGCTGACACGGAAAGGACAAACCTCTTCATACAGCCTCCTCAGAACATACGATAGAATCATCAACCGGATCCCCAATCGCATCGACATTCGCATCGACCTCGACCGAGGGGCGGTCGTTAGAAGATGCCATGGATGAAATGAAATGGGAAGGCTTTTCCGGGTATTTTTGCGCGCTCCATGCACTAGTTACTAACTCCAGCCTCACCTATTCTAGAGATGGAGCTTACTGCGTTTCCCTTGCAGCACATCGTAGTAAGGTAATAACAACGCCGTGACAAGTAACCCTATCAGCCCGCTTAACAATGGAGTGCGAGCCATCGCCGCATTGTTCGCCCTGTGCGCGATCTATCTGGCGATCGCGGGTGCGCTGATGCTGGTTCGTCCAGGCACGGTACCCATGTCGGCAGGCGCGCCGCTCTTGTTCGGTCTGGAACTATCCGGACCGTACATGTTCCTGCTCATGGCCGTAGTCGGAGGCGGAGTCGCGTGGGGCCTCATCGAGCTCAATAACATTGTCCGCCACACAGCGTTGCTGATCGCCATCACGGGAATCGTAATGCTGGTGCCATCAGTTTCGGCCGCGACCGTCATTGTGCAACCAAAAGCGCTGGCATTCGGCGGGCTGGGAATTATCGTGCGCGTGATCGTGACTTGGTATTTGTCGCGAGGAGAAGTAGCCGATGAGTTCAAAGCACCACCAGGAACCACGTAGGGGCGGACACCCCCTCGTCCGCCCAGTTTGCAGTTGAAGTTTGTGTGGGGAAGGGCGCCTCGCCCGTCCGGGTCGAGCGCAGCTCGACAGTGCGCCTGCAGCGAATTACTTTCTCGCCGCTACTTTCTCTCCCACCCGCTCACTGACCTTAAAGGTCATCTTCCCCGCATTCTTGTCCGCGTCCACCACCACATGATCCCCATGCAGCACCTCGCCGTCGAGAAGTTTCATCGCCAAGGGATCCTGCACCAGCTTCTGAATCGCCCGTTTCAGCGGACGCGCTCCGAAGTTGGGATCGTAGCCTTCGGTGAAGAGCAGTTCTTTCGCCGCGTCGGTTAGCTCCAGGGAAATCTTGCGATCGGCCAGCAGACGCCGCAAGTCTTCGAGCCGCAGGTCGACGATCTTCACCAGCTGTTCCTTGCCCAGCGGATGGAAGATGATAATGTCGTCCACGCGATTCAGGAATTCGGGCTTGAAATGCCCGTGGAGCGCGTCCATCACCTGCTTCGAGGCCCGCTCGAAGGCATCGGCGGAGCGAATGTTTTCCGACTGCAGGTACGACGACCCCAGGTTCGAGGTCATGATAATGACCGTGTTCTTAAAATCCACCTTGCGCCCCTTCCCGTCGGTGAGGCGGCCGTCATCCATGATCTGCAGCAGGATATTGAACACATCGGGGTGCGCTTTTTCAATTTCGTCAAAGAGCACAACCGCGTACGGATGCCGCCGCACCTGCTCGGTGAGCTGTCCGCCTTCGTCGTAGCCGACATATCCCGGAGGCGCGCCAATCAAACGCGACACGGCATGCTTCTCCATGTATTCGGACATGTCGATGCGCACCATGGCGTGCTCGTCGTCGAAAAGAAATTCAGCAAGCGCGCGCGCCAGTTCGGTCTTGCCCACGCCGGTCGGTCCCAGGAAAATAAAAGAACCAATCGGACGCTTCGGATCGCTCAGCCCGGCGCGCGAGCGGCGGATGGCATTGGCCACACGCTCCAGCGCCTCGTCCTGTCCGACGACGCGCAGCCGCAGGCGCTCTTCCATGTTGATGAGCTTCTTGACTTCTCCTTCAAGCATCTTGGAAACGGGAATGCCAGTCCACTTGGAGACGATGCGAGCAACGTCTTCCTCATCTACCTCTTCTTTCAACATGCGATGCCCGGACTTGCTGTCAATCTGCGCGGTGACTTTACCTAATTCTTCTTCAGTGTTGCGAATCAGCCCATAACGGATCTGCGCCACGCGCTCCAGATTTCCTTTGCGCTCCTCGGAAGCTTCTTCGATCTTGAGGTGCTCCAATTTTTCTTTCAGCGCGCGCGCTTTTGCGATGACGTCCTTTTCCTGCTTCCACTTGGCTTTGAGTGCATTGGATTGTTCACGAATGCCGGCCAATTCCTTCTCAACGTTGGCGAGGCGCTCTTTGGAGTTGGCATCATCTTCTTTCTTCAGCGCCTGCTTTTCGATTTCCAGTTGCGTGGCCCGCCGCTCCAGTTGATCGATCTCCGTGGGCATGGAGTCGATTTGGATGCGCAGCGAAGACGCCGCTTCGTCGATCAGGTCGATGGCTTTGTCCGGCAGGAAACGGTCGGATATGTAGCGATGAGATAATGTCGCCGCGGCGACAATAGCCGAGTCCTTGATACGCACGCCGTGATGGACTTCGTACTTTTCCTTAAGCCCGCGCAAAATGGCGATCGTGTCCTCAACGTTCGGCTCGCCCACAAACACGATCTGGAAGCGGCGTTCGAGCGCGGCGTCTTTCTCGATGTACTTGCGATACTCATTGAGCGTGGTAGCGCCGATGGCGCGCAACTCTCCGCGGGCGAGCGCCGGCTTCAGCATGTTCGAGGCGTCGATCGAGCCTTCAGCAGCCCCCGCGCCGACAAGCGTGTGCAGTTCGTCAATGAAGAGGATGATCTTGCCCTGCGAGTCTTCGATTTCCTTGAGGACGGCCTTCAGGCGGTCCTCGAATTCGCCGCGATATTTCGCGCCCGCCAGCATGGCTCCCAAATCGAGCGCCACGACGCGCTTGTTCTTCAGGGCTTCCGGCACATCGCCCGAGATGATGCGCTGCGCCAGCCCCTCGACGATGGCCGTCTTGCCCACGCCCGGCTCGCCGATCAGCACCGGATTATTCTTGGTGCGCCGCGAAAGCACCTGCACGACGCGGCGAATTTCTTCGTCGCGGCCGATCACGGGATCAAGCTTGCCGCGTCGCGCCTGCTCCGTCAGGTCGCGGGCATAGCGTTCGAGCGCCTGGTACTTGCCTTCCGGATTCTGGTCAGTGATGCGCTGCGATCCTCGAACCGCAGTGAGCGCTTTCAGGATGGCGTCATGGGTCGCGCCGTGGCGCACCATCAGTTCCTGCGCCGGATCACGCTTCAGACTGGTCAGCGCCAGCAGCATGTGCTCAGTCGAGACGTATTCGTCCTTGAAGGTATCCGCTTCTTTAAAAGACTTCTCCAGAAGCTGGTTGACCTGCGACGACATAGATGGCTGGTTCGCGCCGCTGCTGCCTGAGACCTTGGGCAACTTTTCAATTTCTTTGTAGATGTCGCTAAGCACCGCCTGTGGCCCGATCCCGATTTTTTCAAGCACGGGCGGAACGATGCCCTCGCGGTCCTCGACCAGCGCAGCCAGCAGATGGGCCGGAGCCAGTTCGGGATTGCCATGCTCCGAGGCGAGCTCGTTCGCGCGCTGTACGGCTTCCTGCGCCTTAACGGTAAACTTGTCCCAACGGATGGCCATGACTCTCTACTCCTGATCTTGAAATCTATCTCTAGTAATCGCCAATTACAAATGAAGCGCGGGAGGCGCTGGTGCCGCCGCCTCCCGCTGGGTTTACAGTTCGTGTGCGGACGGGCGACTCGCTCGTCCAGCTCGTCAGTTGCCGTCAGGCGGCTTTGGTTACGCTCTTCGGCTCTTTGCTTTCGAGCGTCTTCTCGCCGCCGACGTTTACCTTGATCTGCTTCGGCTTGGCTTCGGCTTTCTTCGCCAGCTTGACCTTCAACACGCCCTTGTCATAGTCGGCCTGAACCTTGTCGGGGTCGACCGTCGAGGGCAGGGTGAAGGTGCGGGTAAAGCTGCCATACTGACGCTCCACTCGGCGGTAGTTCTCTTCTTTCTCTTCCTTCTCGAACTTCCGCTCGCCGTGCACCGTCAGAGTGTTGTTCTCGATCCGGACATCAATGTCCTTCTCATCGATTCCCGGCACTTCGATCTTCAAGGTGATGTTGTGCTCGTCCTCGTAGACGTCCACGGGCGGGGCAAATGCGGTCGTGGTTAGCGATTCATCCTGCCCTTCCGGCCCGCGGGGGTCGCGAAACAAACGGTTCATGCGGTCCTGGAGAGTAGCAAACTCACGGAAAGGGTCATAACGCGTAATCAAAGTCATAACTTAAATCCTCCTTCGTGAACTTCATTCGGGGAGCTTCTAGAGCTCCCAGGTTTTCGATTAGTGTGAAGCTAGCATAAAATCTTAGTGTATTATTGTCAAGTACTATATCTCATTATTATTCAATTGCTTACACTCAATATCAGGCACTTTAAATAGCGGGTTTCGGGGACGTTGAGGAGCACTGGATGGTCCTTCGCCGCTCCACGGTTCTCAACCACGCGAAAGGTCTTGTGGGCATCGCGGGCGGCGTCGGCCACGACTTCGAAGAAGTCTGCGGCTCCAACGTGGAATGAGCAGGAGCAGGTCACCAGAATCCCTCCCGGTCGCAGCATTTTCATGGCACGCAGGTTGAGCTCCTTGTAGCCGCCCAGGGCCTTTTCCAGGTCCCGCCTCGTCTTGGCAAATGCCGGTGGATCGAGAACGACGGTGTCGTAGCGCCGGTTCGCCGCGGCGTATTCGCGTAGCAGGTCAAAGGCGTTAGCCTCCATCCACTCCATCTCGCGCCCATTCAGCGTCGCGTTCTTTTCCGCCATTTCGAGCGCCTGACGCGAACTATCCACTCCGGTGACGCTCGAACACCTTGCTGCGGGCTGCAGGGCAAAGTGCAGCGCAAATCCGCCCTGATAGCAGAAAGCGTCGAGGGCGTCCCCGTGAGCGTGTTGCGCCGCCGCCGCGTAGTTTTGCCGCTGATCGAGGAACGCTCCGGTCTTCTGGCCTTCGAGGCCGTCGTAGTGAAAGCGCACACCGCTGTTCATGGTGAAGACGGTCGAACTCTTCTCTCCCCAAAGCAGTCGGGACTGAAGCGGCGGCAATTGCTCAAGCTCTCGAATGCGCGCATCCACGCGCTCGACGATTCCCGCGGGTTGCAGTTCCTCGCGAAGCGTTTGCACAATCGCTTCGCGCACGGGTGCCGCATCCATCGCCTGGGTGAGGATCTGAATGCAGAGCACATCGTTATAGCGATCGACAATCAGGCCAGGCACAAAATCAGCTTCGCTGAAGACGATGCGGTAGGCATCGCTATTTGAGACGAGCTCCTTGCGGTAGCCGATAGCGTCCCGAATGCGCTCCGCGACCAGCGCAGGCAGATCCACCACAGAGCCGTGAGAGATCATGCGGATCGCGATCTGCGACGAAGAACTGTAGAGCGCCGTTCCGAGGAACTTTCCACGCTGATCGAGGACGCGGACGAGCGAGCCGGAAGGCACGTTATCTCCGTCGACGTTCGGCTCGGCAATATCCGAGCGATAGACCCACGGATGCCGGCCTTGCAAGCGGGCGACTCCTCGGGCAGAAATTTTCACGGAAGGCTCCGCAAGCTTGGCGGAAACGGCAGACTTTTTCGGCATCACTAGATGTTATAGCGAACCCCGGTTGCCGTGATCGCGCCGGTGTGGTGACGGCGCCGTCCAAGCCGAGCGCAGTTCGGCAGCTGCTCGCCCCTTAACCGCGGATCACGTTCTCATCCAGATTCCGTTTGCGTCGGCCCAGTTCTCCCATGCTCGGCGTCGCGCCAACCCTGGCCGTCACCGCGCCCGACATCACCTTCTGCCATGCCGCCTGGAACTGCTCCATCTCGCTGGCGGTTCCAATCGTGATGCGCGCATAGGTTGGCCATGCTGGCCAGATGCGTCCAATAAATATATTTTGTTTTGCCATGGCATCGATCGCTGCCTTTGCCGGCCGTTTCGTGTCGAGCATGAAGCAGTTCGATTCCGAGGGAACGTAGGAGTATCCGTTGTGGTCGAGCCAGGCAAAGACCTCGCCGCGGATGCGGGCGTTGATACGCTTACGCTCGGGCACGAGCTCCGCGTCTTTCAAGCTGGCCGATGCCGCGGCGAGCGCGGTGATGGGCATGAAATTCCAGCCGCCATAGTGTTCGATTTTTTCCAGTAGATCGGGCCGCCCGAATGCTGCGCCACAGCGCAGGCCAGCCATCCCATAAATCTTAGAGAAGGTCCGCAGCAGGATCACGTCCTTGCCGGCTTTCACCAGATCCATCGCCGAAACCGCGTCGGCAAAATGAATGTAGGCTTCGTCCACCAGCACAATGGAACCCTTGGGCTTGTTCTCGACCAGATATTCGATATCGGAATGACTGGTCAGCGTGCCGGTCGGATTATTCGGGCTACAGACATAGAACACGCCCGCGTCGGGAGCCGCGGCCAGCATCGCCTTCACATCGTGGGCATAGCCTTTCGTTAAAGGGACTTTCACCACCTTCGCTCCGGCTGCAGTAGCAGCGAAAGTGCCGGCTTCGTATCCCGGATCGGCGGTCACATAGCTGCGCTGCGGTGAGGCGAAAGCGGCCACGGTGTGATGCAGAGGCTCGCTCGATCCGGCATAGACGCGGACCTGTTCCAGCTTCAGGCCTTCCATTTCCGCGAGCGTCTTCACCAGATCGTCCGTGAGCCAGTCGGAATAACGGCCGCCTTGCGGGACGATGGCGGACGCTGCTTCTCGCGCCGAAGTCGAGGGACCGAGCGGGTTTTCATTCGCGTCGATCCGGATCGCGTCCTTTGGAAAACTGAGCACGCGGGCGTGAGCGAGCATCGGTTCGGTCACAATGCGAAACGCCACCGCAGCGGATGCAGCGGCGGACAAGCTGAGAAACGAACGGCGGGATGCGAAAGGAAGGCTGAGCTCGTTATTGTTGGCCATCGCTCACCTCGTTGGCGCAATCTTACCGCAAAATCGATGAGTTTCCTTCGTGGAACTTCATGCCGAGCAATCTCGGTTCCTAGTGGACAGCCGTGTGTTCTGCTGGAGAGGTGGAATGGTCCTTGTGCGCTCGGTGCTCGCGCTGGATGGCAAGAATATCTTTATGAAGAAGATCGAGTGCGTTCGAGGGTATTTCGGAACCCCACTCGTCGAGCTCTTTTTCATCCCAATGGCCGTTGAGGCGGAGCGCAGCGTCAGTTAGTTCCTCGGGAAATGCCTGGCGGTAAGTTCCTTCGCGCACAAGCACGCCGCCGATCTGGCGTCCGGTGTGCATTTCGTAGATGCGCCGGGTCGAATTGCCGCCGCTATTGGTGAACACCAGCAGCACTTCGCCTTCTTCGCCGTAATCCGGACGGTAAAACCATGCTTGCGGCGCATCGGCTTTGGGACGCGCGCGCTTTCTTCCAGTAACCGTTACGACTTCCTGCTCTGGCTTCACTTCGTTCGCGGGATTGAAGTAATAAACTCTCGAGCACGACTCGCAGACCATGACCTTCTCGCCATTCCGCACCTCGTTGTAGGTCTGCGGACGCAGCTTCACCTGGCAGCCCATACACTTATGATCGCGGACTTCGGCGAGGCCAGTGCCTCGGAACTTTGCCACACGTTCATACTGGCGAAGAATGTCTTCGGAAATCCCCTGCCGAAGCCCGTCGCGTTTGGCGTTGCACTCGCTGAGTTTTTTCTGGTCTTCCGCGGTAACTCTTCGGGCGTCTTCTTTTTCCTTTTCGATCTCGGCCGTCTCCGCCTTGAGTTCGGCCTCGGCTGCTTTGACTTCTTTATCGCGCGCCTCGACGTTGACCATCACTTCCAGGATGCGATCCTCGTTGAGGCGGATCTCCTGCTCGGCAAACTGGATCTCGTGCAGCAGCGCTTTATATTGTTCGTTGGTTTTTACGTCGAGGGATTGGTCGCGATACTTGGAAATTTTGCCTTGCAGATCTTTGATGGCGGCTTCGAACTTCTTGCGGTTGGTTTCATCGCCCTTGGCTGCGGACTGCGCTTTTTCCAGTTGCGCCTTGGTGCCGGCCAGCTTTTGTTCGATCACAGCCACGCGTTTTGGCAGCGCGGCAACTTCTTCCTGCAGCCTGCGGATTTCTCTATCCGCTACCTGCAGCTCCAGCAATTTATCGATATCAGGAAGCATCGGTTCGGGGCGTCACAATAATGATTCTAACATGCGAACAGCGTCGGGACTGCGGCGAGCGTTGTGAACGATTCCGAGATCACCTGGTCAATCGGGATGTCGGGTCAAGTCAAAGGCAGCGGACAAGAGTGTCCGCTCTACACGAACAACGCGCGTATATTATGCGGCGCGTGTTTCGCAGCGTCTTTCGCAGAGGGACGAGGTCCGTGCTACTGCTCCGTGTTTTACATTTTTTATTTTGGCCTTTGCAGTTGAACACGACAATTATTGGTTT
>DATFVD010000602.1:0-8139 GCA_035260505.1 Terriglobales bacterium | reverse complement strand
TGATGAAAGCGGATGTGAAGAAGAAGCCAAAAGCAAAAGCGATTCAAAAGGCCATCAAAAAGGTTCGCGAGCCAAGAAACACGTAGGGACGGACGCATTCGTCCGTCCCGCCGGACGAAGTCCGGCTTCTGCCGTTCGCGTACAGGGCAACTTATGACAGATATAAAACAGACGATTGCGTCAGGCCTGGCAACCCGTTACAAGAAACTGGCAGGCGTAGTTCGTGAACTGTCGGCGCCGCTGAGCGAAGAGCAGTTTTGGGCCAAGCCCTTCGCCTTCGGCAACAGCTTTGGCCACCTGGTGCTCCATCTCACCGGCAACTTGAATTACTACATCGGAGCGCAGATCGCCGGGACAGGCTATGTGCGAGATCGTCCGCTGGAGTTTTCCGATGCGACGCGGCCATCCAAGACGGAAGTATTGAAGAGGTTTGATCTGGCAATCGAGATGGTGCTGGGCGCGATCAACGGCCAGTCGGCGGAAGACTGGTCAAAAGAATATACGGGTGTGGGTTCGGACGCCCATGACAGGTTCGACATGGTTCTACAGTGCGCAACCCACCTGCACCATCACATTGGACAGATGATGTACCTCGTGTTCCAGTTGAAGCGGAAAGGTTGAGTTATAGGGAGTTCCCATGGGTCAGACCATCGTTGAAAAGATCGCGCAGAAACACATGACCGAAGGGCCGGCACGGCCGCTTCGAACAGGAGATTTCCTGTCGATCCGTCCGCGCCGTTGCATGACGCATGACAACACGTCGGCTGTAATGAGCAAATTCAAGGGCATCGGCGCAAAGAAGGTGAAAGATCCGCAGCAGCTTGTGTTCGCACTCGACCATGACATCCAGAATCAGGACGAAGCGAACCAAAAGAAATACCGCGCGATTGAAGCGTTCGCCAAAGAGCAGGCTGTGGATTTCTATCCCGCCGGATCAGGCATCGGGCACCAGATCATGGTGGAGCGCGGATATGTGGTTCCCGGTTCGTTCGTGGTCGCCTCCGATTCGCATTCCAATATGTATGGCGCGCTGGGAGCGATCGGAACGCCGATCGTTCGCACCGATGCAGCCGCGGTCTGGGCCACGGGCGAATTCTGGTGGCAGATTCCGCGGTCGATTCAGGTTGTGCTCGAAGGCAAGTTGCCGGTCGGCGCTACGGGCAAAGACGTCATTATCACTCTATGCGGTCTCTACAACCACGACGAATGCCTGAATGCGGCAGTCGAGTTCACGGGGCCGGGAGTGGCGTCGCTCTCGATGGATGCCCGCCTTTCGATTTCGAATATGACAACCGAGTGGGGACCGCTGGTGGGCTGGTTTCCGGTGGACGATGTCACGATCCAATACTTGCGCGGCGTTCGGCAGCGACTGAAGGCGATGGGCGCGGCCACGCATGACGAAAGGTTTTCAGAGAAGGACATTCAGGGTTGGGAGAAGAATCCAGCCGCGCCGGATGCCGATGCTGTTTACGCGGCGCGCATTACGCTCGACCTCGGGCAAGTCACGCCGCACGTGTCGGGGCCCGATACCGTACAAACGATGCAGTCGCTGGCTGCAATTGAGAAGAATAAAGTTGCGATCCAGAAGGCGTATTTGATCTCGTGCGTAAATTCGCGGCTGGAAGATTTGGAGGCCGCAGCGAAAGTTCTCAAAGGTCAGAAGGTTGCCTCGGGCGTGAAGTTCTACTTGAGCGCGGCCAGTAAGTGGGTGCAGGAAGAAGCGGAGAGACGCGGCATCTGGCAGATATTATTGGATGCGGGCGCGCACCCGCTGCCGTCGGGCTGCGGGCCGTGCATTGGCCTCGGCGTGGGATTGCTCGAGGCGGGCGAGGTCGGAATCTCGGCGACGAATCGAAACTTCAAAGGCCGCATGGGATCGCGGGAGGCCAAGTGCTACCTGGCGAGTCCGGAGATCGTCGCGTCGTCGGCCGTTGCCGGTTATATTCGCGGGCCGCACGAGTTCGCGAATCGCACGCCGCAGCGGGCTTACACCGAATTGGCATCGGCAGCCGGCGGGGCCGAGAAAGTTGAAATCCTGGCGGGCTTTCCGCAGCGCGTAAAGGGACGGCTGGTGTTCATGCCGCAGGATAACGTCAACACCGATGCGATTTACGGCAAGGACTATACCTATCGCGACGACATGACTCCGGAAATGATGGCGAAGGTGGTGATGGAGAATTACGATCCGCAGTTCGCCGCGCTAACGAAGGCGGGAGACGTGATCGTCAGCCAGTTTAACTTTGGCACCGGGTCGAGCCGCGAACAAGCCGTCACGTGTCTGAAGGCGAAAGGCATTCCGCTGGTGATTGCAGCCAGCTTTTCGCAAACCTATCTGCGTAACGCGTTCAACAATGGTTTTTTATGTATTGAAGTCCCGGATTTTGTGACGCGCGTGCGCGAGCAGTTTGCGAAAGAAATCGCAGCGAAGGAAAAGACCGTTATCCCGGGAGACGAGATCGACATTGATTTCACTTCAAGTACGATCAGTTGGCGCGGAGAGAAGTTCACATTCCCGGCTCTGGGCAGCGTGCCGCAGTCGCTGGTGATTGCCGGCGGCGTCGAGATTTTGGTGGCGAAGAGGCTGGGCGTGGCGTAGCGCTTTCATCGGAGAGACTTTGCATTTCTCGGTGCCCGCGGCCTCTCGGCGGTAGCTATTCTTAAGGAGCAATCATGGCGAAATACACAATTATCACCATGCCCGGAGACGGCATCGGAAACCAGGTTTTGCCGGAGTCGTTGCGGGTTCTGAGAGCGGTTGGCTTCGACGCCGAGTACATGCATGCCGATATCGGATGGGACTGCTGGTGCGCACAGGGCAATGCGTTGCCCGACCGGACGATCGAGTTACTAACCAAGCATAAGTTGGGATTATTTGGCGCGATTACTTCGAAGCCGAACAAGGCGGCACAGGCGGAACTTAAACCCGAGCTGCAGGGAAAGAGTTACGTTTATTACTCCCCGATCGTAACCATGCGGCAGAAATTCAATCTCGATATCTGCCTGCGGCCCTGCGTCGGGTTCACCGGCAATCCGCTGAATTACATTCGCAAGAAAGTGGATGGCGGCTACGACGAGCCCCGCATCGACACCACCGTGTTCCGGCAGGGCACGGAGGGCATGTACGCAGGTGTGGAGTGGACGAACCCTCCGGAGATCGTACGCACGGCATTAAATAGCCATCCACGGTTCAAGGCCTTTGCCAACGTCCCCGGCCCAGAGATCGCGGTGAGTTGCCGCATTATCACGCGCAACGCGGCCCAGCGCATTGTGACCGCGGCTTTCGAATACGCGAAGAAGCGCGGGTTCAAGGGCGTGACGATTTGTGAGAAGCCGAATGTCGTGCGCGAAACCTCGGGCATGATGGAAGAAGTGGCAAAAGAGATTGCGAAGAGTTATCCGGGGATTGCGCTGTGGTCGACGAACATCGACGCACAACTGATGTGGCTGAACAAAAATCCGGAAGAGTACAACGTCGTTGTGGCCTCGAATCTGTTTGGCGACATTCTTTCGGACGCCTTCGCGGGACTGGTGGGTGGCCTCGGATTCGCGGCCTCCGGCAACATTGGGGATGACGTGGCGGTATTTGAACCGACACACGGATCCGCGCCGAAGTATGCGGAGCTGAATCCGCCGATCGTGAATCCAATTGCGATGATTCTTTCGGCGGCGATGATGCTCGATCATGTTGGCGAAGATCAGAAGGCAAGTCGCATCCGCAAAGCGATTGCCGATGTGGTGCGTGAAGGGAAAGTCCGAACCTACGATATGATGCGCTTTACCGGTGGGCCAAAAGCCATCAGCCAGGGTGCGGCGTCCACAGTGCAGATGACGGACGCGATTTTGGAGAAGCTGAAATAAGCGGCCGGTTGGTAATGCCCGTGTTAAGGATCTCGAGTTGAGGAAATTATGAAGAGCAGCACTGCCGACGCTACTTCCCCGCGTTCCTCCGAGGCAGGGCATTGGGGCAAAGAAGTTCGGTCGGACGTGCACGTCGCGTTTGAGGCGCGTGTCAGCGGCGGAATTGAGATCTCCTTGGAGTCACGCGTTGCGCCCTATTACGGCAAGGCGATCCTCGAACAGACGCGAGAAGTTCTGGGCGAACTTGGAGTGAAGCACGCGCGGGTTGCGATTCATGATGAAGGCGCGCTGCCTTTTATTATTGCGGCCCGTATTGAGGCCGCGGCCAGGCGCGCTGGGACCGCGCTCGGCAAACGCTCGCTGCCGGCGCCGCATCCTCTGCCACAGCCGTCTCCAAAGGACCGGCTGCGTCGATCCCGCCTCTATCTGCCGGGCTCTGAACCGAAGTACTACATCAACGCCTCTCTGCACGCGCCGGACGCCGTGATTCTCGATTTGGAAGATTCCGTGCATCGCGGAGAGAAAGACGCCGCTCGCATCCTGGTGCGAAATACCTTGCGGGCGGTCGATTTCGGGTCATGCGAGCGCACGGTACGCATTAACCAGTTGCCTCTCGGGCTCGAAGATCTGGCGGAAGTTGTGGGGGAGAGTCCTGATCTGATTCTGATTCCGAAGGTCGAAGAACCCGAGCAGATTAGAGAAGTGGATCGCATGATTGCCGAGATCAAGTCGCGCAGCGGCATTATCCGGCCGATCTGGATCATGCCAATCCTCGAATCCGCACTGGGAATTGAGAACGCGTTCACGATCGCGACGGCAAGCGACAACATTGCGGCGCTAACCATTGGGCTCGAGGATTACACCGCTGATCTCGGCGTGGTAAAGACCGCGGAAGGGCGGGAGTCACAGTATGCGCGGTCGCGCGTGGTGAATGCCGCGCATGCGGCGGGAGTGCAGGCGATTGACTCGGTCTTCAGCGATGTCGCCGACATGGAGGGTCTGCGAGGATGGGCGGAAGCCGCACGGGCTGCCGGATTCGAGGGCATGGGATGCATCCATCCCGGGCAGATTCGCGTCGTCCACGAAGCATTTCAGCCTACCGCACTCGAGATTGAAAGGGCGCAGAAAGTGGTTGCCGCTTTCGAGGAAGCGCAGGGCAAAGGATTGGCCGTGGTAAGTCTGGGTTCGAAGATGATCGATCCGCCGGTGGTGCAGCGGGCGCTGAAACTCGTGGAGCGGGCGAAGGCGATGGGAGCGATTTCGTGAGTGTGAAAGTGAGTGAGAAAGAAGGAGAACGAGTAGAGCTGGCGCATAACGCGGTAGGGCGTGCGGTGCCGACGATGGTGAATGGCAAACCGCAGATTCCGTTTCTTGGCGTGGAAAAATATCAGCCGCGCGGACGGAAGGCGGCACCGGCAATCTGCTCGAATAAAGATTATCCGGATACTGGCGATAAGCGCGTGGCCGATCTGGAGACGGCGCTGCGCAAGTGCGGACTGCGCGATGGGATGGTGATCTCTAACCATCATCATCTGCGCGACGGCGATAAAGTGGCGCTCATGGCGCTGGAGGCGGCGGCCAGGATCGGCGTCAAAGATCTGACCTGGTTCCCGAGCGCATCGTTCCCTTCCCAGAAAAATGCAATCGAGTTGATGGAGAAAGGCGTGATTCATCACATCGAAGGCTCGTTGAACGGGCCGCTCGGCGACTACTGCACGCAAGGGAAGATGCGCGGTATGGCAGTACTGCGTTCGCATGGCGGCCGCTATCAGGCGATCCAGGACGGAGAAGTCCACGTTGACGTCGCGGTGATTGCGGCGCCGGCCGCCGATTTTTTCGGCAATGCGGATGGCTCGCATGGCAAGTCGGCCTGCGGCTCGCTGGGCTTTGCGCTGGCGGATTCGACCTATGCTGATCGCGTGATCGTGGTCACCGACAACCTGATCCCATTCCCGTGCGTGCCCTGGCAGATCCAGGGCAACAACGTGGACTTCGTCGTGGAAGTGGAATCGATTGGCGACCCGGCAAAAATTGTTTCCGGCTCGACGCAGCTTACGCGTTCGCCCGACCGGCTGCGCATCGCAGAGTTGGTGGCGCAATTTCTACGGGCGGCGGGAATCATGAAGAACGGATTTTCCTTCCAGGCCGGAGCGGGAGGCATCGCTCTTGCATTCGTCCAATATCTGAAACAGATGATGAAAGAGGACGGAGTCAAGGCGCGCTTCGTTCGCGGCGGGTCAACGAAGTTTCTGGTCGAGTTGCTGCAAGAAGGGCTGACGGATTACATCCTCGATGGGCAGACGTTTGATCTCGACGGCGTGAAGTCGATGGCGGATGATCCGCGGCACGTGGCCACGTCGCCGTTCACGTCGTACAACTATCACGGTAAGGGGAACTTCGCTTCACTGGTCGATGCCGTGGTGTTGGGCGCGACCGAAGTCGACGTGAACTTCGACGCCAACGTGGTAACGCATTCCGATGGGCGCTTGCTGCACGGCATTGGCGGATGGCAGAACTGTCTGTTTGCCGGCTGCACCATACTCGCGCTGCCCTCGTTCCGCGACCGCATTCCCGTGATCGTGGACGAGGTCACAACGATGACAGGGCCAGGCGAGATGATTGATGTGGTCGTGACGGAGCGCGGAATTGCGATCAACCCACGGCGGGCGGACCTGCTCGACGCGGTAAAGGGATCGAAGCTGCCCATTCGTCCGATTCAGGACATCAAGGCGGAAGTCGAGAAAATCTGCGGCAAGCCGGCGCGGCCGAAGTTGGGCAACCGTCCATGCGCGGTGGTGAAGTGGGTCGATGGCACGGTGCTGGATACGGTGTGGCAGGTTAGCTGACGCAAACTTCTCGTGGCGATGGCACGATCGCGGGCAGACAGGTATTCTGATCTGCCCGATTTTATTTTCTGGAGGCGTGAGTGCGCGGGTTGAAAGCGAAGCGAGTACTGATCACCGGCGGCGCCAGTGGCATAGGAGCGGCCACGGCGGCTCGCTTTCTTGAAGAAGGGTCGGTGGTCTGCGTGCTCGACCGCGACGCGGAGGCGCGACGGAAGACCCTGCGCGAACTGCCGGGTCTGGCGGGAGCGCTCGATGCCGATGTGTCAAACCTGAAGCAGGTGCAGGCTGCCTTTACCGAAGCGGTTCGACTGATGGGCGACGTGGATGTGCTGATTAATAACGCGGGCATCAGCATCCGTCATAACTTTCTCGACATCACGCCGGAAGAGTGGGACAAAGTGATCGCCGTAAATCTCACTGGAGTGTTCTACGTTGCGCAGACGGCGGCACGGCACATGATGGAACGCGGCAGCGGCGTGATTCTGCAAACGGCATCGACCAACGGCGTCATGGGATATCCGTTTTACGCGGATTACAACGCCACCAAGGCGGCCGTGATCGAGCTGACGAAGTCGATGGCGCTTGAACTCGCGCCGAAAGTCAGGGTGTGTGCGGTGGCTCCGGGATACGTGATGACGCCGATGCAGCGTGCCGAGTACACGGATGAGATGCTCGAAGAGGTCAACCGCAAAATCCCTTTGCGCCGTCATGCTCAGCCGGAAGAGATTGCCGCGCTGTTCGCATTCCTCGCCTCCGACGATGCGCAAAACATCACCGGCCATGTATATACATGCGACGGCGGAGAAACCGCGGGAGGGCTGGCCAGCCGGTAAGCCATGCAGCTTTCGGGGAGAGTTGCGCGAAAAGTTGCGCTGATTACGGGCGCCGCGTCAGGCATAGGCCGCGCGACCGCACTCCTGTTCGCGCGCGAAGGAGCAGCGGTTGCCCTGGCGGATTTGAATTCTGATGCCGGCCAGCGTGTCGCTGACGAGATTACGCAATCCGGCACGCGCGCTTTTTTTGAGACCATCGACGTGACCCGAGCCACCGATTGCCAGCGGCTGGTCGAGCGTGCAATTCGCGAGTTCGGACGAATCGACATTCTATTCAACAACGCCGGCATCATTCGGCGGGCGACCGTGCTCGATCTCAGCGAAAACGATTGGGACCGGGTGATGGCGGTAAACGTGAAATCGATTTACCTGCTGTCGCGCGAGGTGATCCCGCATATGCAGAAAGCGGGTGGCGGAACGATCATCAACACGGCTTCAGGGTGGGGACTGACTGGCGGCGCGAAGGCTGCGGTCTATTGCGCCTCGAAGGGAGCCGTTGTGTTGCTGACGAAAGCGATGGCCGTCGACCACAGACCGCAGCAGATTCGCGTGAATTGTATCTGCCCCGGCGACACCGATACCGGCATGCTGCGCGAAGAAGC
>DATFVD010000601.1:0-3953 GCA_035260505.1 Terriglobales bacterium | reverse complement strand
GCTGAATGCTGAATGGTAAGTGCTGCCCTTACCCCACGCACTTGCATTCGCTGCGGATTAGAACGCCGGGCATCTGATGGGTCGCCTCGCGCGCCTCGCCGAGATTGCCGTACGGTCCGTGCCAGCGCGAATGATTGGGATCGTGCCCGCTGGGGCGTCCCTTGCCGGAACTGCACTGCCCACACGATGCGCGATGCAGAATCGCTTTGTGTGGACCCGCGGCCCAATTTTCGTAGACATAGAACTCGGTTGCAGCAGCCGGCGGAGCGGCGGGTCGGGTAATCAATCCAGCGTCGGTCGCGATCTTCTGCAGCTTCGAGCGCGTGTCGCGGCGCATGGGAAGCAGCGGCAGGCGATACACTTCTTCGAGTTTGCCCATCATGGCGAGAACAGCCTTCACGGGCAGCGGATTCGACTCGATGAAGTTTGCCTGCATCAGCGGAAGATATTTGCGATGGATTGTCCGTGCCGCGTTCCAGTCGTTGTTCAAAGCGGCGCGCGTCATCTCCGCCATTTCGCGGGGAATTTCGTTGGACGCAACCGAGATGATTCCAACTCCACCGAGCGCGATCACCGGCAAAGTGAGGGCGTCGTCGCCGGAGAACACCAGGAAACGCTCCGGCACTGAGTTCAGCACCTCCGCAATCTGCGACATGTTCCCGCTGGCTTCCTTCACGCCCGCAATATTGGCGACTTCGCTCAACCTTGCAATGGTTACGGGTTCGAGGTTGGCGGAGGTGCGGCCGGGCACGTTATAGAGGATGACAGGTTTGTCGACGGCTTCGGCGATCGCACGGAAGTGTCGATATTGGCCTTCCTGCGTAGGCTTGTTGTAGTAGGGCGATGCGGTCAGGATGGCGTTAACGCCAGGCCTCGCCGCCACTTCTTTTGCCTTGGCCACAGCCTCCTGCGTCGAGTTGGATGTAGCGCCGGCGACGATCGGTATTCGTCCGGCGACGACTTCAATAGTTACATCAATCACGCGCAGCCACTCATCATGAGTGAGCGTCGGAGTTTCTCCCGTGGTGCCGCAGGGAATCAGGAAGTCGATGCCGGATTCGACCTGCCAGGCGACCAGATTGCGCAACGCATTTTCATCAACCGCTCCGTCCTGGGAGAACGGTGTGACCAGAGCGGTGCCACATCCTCGCAGCTGCATGCCTCAAGGATAACTCTTCTCGCGAGCGCTTGCATGAGCAGGGTTTGATCGTGTGGGGACGGGCGCCCTCGCCCGTCCAAGCCAAGCGAAGCTCGGCAGTTGCATGCAGCCAAAGCAACTCTTGACTGCGCTAGAGTTCCCGCCAAACGTTGCGGAACTCATAGAAGCCTTTTTTCGCAGCCAGCCACTCCGCGGCTCGCACGGCGCCTTCGGCGTATCCCTGGCGCGACTTGGCGTCGTGGCACAAATAGATTCGATCGGCGGGAGAATTGAAGACCAGTTCATGCATCCCGACCGCGTCGCCCTCGCGAAAGGAGACGATTTCAAGTTCCTTGCCGCCGGACTGGCGCACAATCTGCTGCATCGTGACTGCCGTTCCCGAAGGAGCATCTTTCTTTTGCGCATGATGGCGCTCGAAAATCTGGCCGGAGTAATCGTATTTCAATGCAGCCCCGGCGGTCGCGACGATCTCGAAGAACAGATTCACACCGATGGAAAAGTTCGATCCGTAGAGAAAGCCCGTTTCCGCGGAGACCACCATTTCGCGCAGGCGCGGCACTTGGTCATACCAGCCGGTGGTTCCGACAACGAGATTCTTCTTTGCGTGGATGCAGGCTTCAAGATTGGCGACGACCGCCGCAGGCGTAGTGAAGTCGATCACAACGTCGGTAGCGGCGAGCGAATCCGGCGTAAGAGCACTGGCGCCGGCGTTTTCAGCGGCAAAGAGGACTCGCACATGATGCCGGCGCGACCGCGCCACTTCGGCAACCAGCGATCCTGTTTTGCCACGGCCGAGGACTAGAAGATTCATGGTGAACGCTTAGAGCCTACCACCGGGGCACAAAGGAACACAGGGCAAACCTCTTCACAGCGGGGAACGTTATTGAGTTTGGTTTTCCCTGTGTTTCCCCGTGCGCCTCTGTGTCCCCTGTGGTTAAGTTTTTTCGCAGTCGAGAACAAGTCACGCAAAAACCTCCGGATCGGCCTCCGCGAAAAATGCGCGGTGCAGCCGCCGCACCACCTCCGCCGCGTCGTCTTCTTCAATCACGAAGGTCAGATTAATCTCGGACGCGCCCTGCGAGATCATGCGGATCTTCACATCTTCAAGGATGCCGAAGACCTTGGCGGCGATTCCGGGGGTGTCACGCAAATTTTCACCCACCAGGCAGACGATCGCCTTCCGCCCTTCGTACTTCACGTCTGCCAGTTTCGCCAGATCGGCGGCCAGCGCCGGGATGGCTTCGTTGGTCTCGGCCGTCACCGAGACGCTGACTTCGGAGGTCGAAACCACATCCACCGCGACGTTGTGCTGATCGAAGGCTTCAAAGATGGATTTCAAATATCCGTGCACCAGCAGACGGCGCGGCGAGGCGATCTCTACCAGTGTGATCTTTTTCTTGAGCGCGATGGCCTTGAAAATATTCAAGCAACGCGGGGCGCGCGCCGTGATCTTCGTCCCTTCGCAGGTCGGGTTCATCGAGTTGAGAACATAGACCGGAATATTTTGCTGCACCGCGGGCAACACGGTCGCCGGGTGCAGAACCTTGGCCCCGAAGTAGGCGAGTTCGGCAGCTTCATCGAAGCTGATGACCTTGATGCGCCGGGCCTCGGGAGTAATGCGTGGATCGGTGGTCATCATGCCGTCCACGTCGGTCCAGATTTCGATGCGCTCGGCATTAAGGCCAGCGCCAAAAATGGCTGCGGAAAAATCCGATCCTCCACGTCCGATGGTGGTGGTGATGCCGGCGTGATTGGAACCAATGAACCCGCCCATCACCGGGACCTTGCCGGCGTCGATCAGAGGTTGAACTTTCTTGCGCAAGCGCTCGTTGGTCTCTTCGAACTGAGGAACCGCGCGGGTATAGGCACTGTCGGTCAGAAGACATTGGCGCGAATCCATGTGAGCGCCCGGCAATCCGCGGGCGGCGAATGCGGCAGCCACGATCTTGCTCGAAAGCACTTCGCCGAATGAAGCAACGTAATCGTAGGTGCGGGGAGTGATTTCACCGACCGCGCCAATGCCGCGCAGCAATTCGTCCAGATCTTCGAAGTCGGCGCCGAGGTCGCCGTGGAATTCGGTGAACAGCGCGGTGCCAAGCAGTTCTCCGGCAGTGTCATAGTGGCGTTCGCGCAAGGCCCGCGCCATTTTGAGAGCAGTCTTCCGATCGCCGCCGCCCGCAGCCTTTCCCATCGCGAGCAGGGAATCGGTGACCTTGGCCATGGCACTGACTACCACCACCGGCCGGTCCGCCAGTCGCCCCTGGACGATGTGCGCCACGCGCTCGATCGCTTTCGCATCTTGTACGGAAGTCCCGCCGAACTTCATCACGATCATGGGCGGGACTGCTCCCCAGCGCGGACAGAAAATGCACCACAGAGACACAGAGACACAGAGAAGACCTTAGCCAAGGAGTTAAGTCCGAGGTCGCTCAATGGATGAGCACCGTTCGGGGAAGCAGCCCTAAACCTCGACCGTTTTGAAGCGTCGTTCTTAAAGCGTCGAACTGCGCAGACAAGATTCCCCTTTCCTCTGTGTCTCTGTGTCTCGGTGGTGAACACGGTTTTCACCCTATATATCCCTTCGCCTTGAGAAGTTCGGCATTCAGCAGGGCAGCGCCGGCGGCGCCACGTATCGTGTTGTGCGACAGGACGGTGAACTTCCAGTCAAGGACATTGCACTTGCGCAGCCGTCCGACCGCGGTGGTCATACCTCCGCCGAGGTCAACGTCGAATCGCGGCTGCGGACGGTCCGCCGCGGTCATGTACAGCACGGGTTGCTCGGGCGCGCTCGGCA
>DATFVD010000600.1:0-3426 GCA_035260505.1 Terriglobales bacterium | reverse complement strand
GCGTGCCGTGCGAGGCAAAGTTCATCATCATCATCAAGAGTGTCAAATAGAGAAACAATTTCCAGTGGGAGCAAATCTCGCGGCCCAGGCTGCTCCAGTTCGTTTGGCGAGTCTTCTGCCACACTTCTGATTCCTTCACTCTGAAGCGCACGAAAAGCCCGAGGAGGGCGGGCAGTCCTCCGATGAAAAACATGGGACGCCATCCCCAGCGGGGAAAGACGAAGTAGAAACAGACGGCAGCGAGAAGGTAGCCGAGAGCGTAGCCCTGCTGCAGCAGCCCGGAGAGAAACCCGCGCAGCCGAGGCGGAACTTTCTCCATGGCAAGAGACGCGCCCACGCCCCACTCTCCACCCATCCCGATGCCGAACAAGGCGCGCAGCACGAGAAAGGTTGGCGGGGCGGTTGACGGAGTGGTCGATGGAGCTGCGTAATCTTTCGGCATGGTTGCATCCGGTGGGGCGGTCAAGCTTTCTCCCCTGGTTCAGTTGACGACATGCAGTAAGGCTGTTTTGTGCAATAACGCCGCGACGCTGTGTAGTGACGAAGATCGGAGCGGATATCGCAGAATTTGTTTCCGTGCCGCGTGCGAACTGGCCGGCAATCCCGAGACTGCTAGTGTAAGGCAAAGCCCGGAAGGGGAGGGCTCCCTCCGGCGTTTGCCGTTCCAGTTGGGCCTCAGAAGGTCAACTTGAGGCCCAACTGAATCTGTCGCGATGAAGTGGTGGTGGAATCAATCTGCCCAGCAGTACCACCTGCGTCAATTACGAGGTTGTCTATCGGCGCTTGCAAGTTGGGATGATTGAAGACGTTAAAGAACTCAGCCCGGAACTGCGCGACGAACCGCTCGGTGATGTGCGTGTTCTTAAAGAGTGAGAAATCCACGTCGACCAACTTTGGGCCGTACAAGGAGTTACGCCCGTTGTTACCCAATACAAGCCCTCCGTTGGTCGTTGGCGCCGCCACGAAGCAAGAAGGATTCACGTATTGGACTCCGCCATTGATCGCCTTGCATCCGGCCACGCGATTCGGATAGTCATAAGGATCGGTGCTGTTCTGGCCGAGTGGGTCACCTGTCGAGCCGCCCAGAATGAGCGTGAACGGTACGCCGCTGCTTGCGCTGATAATTCCACCGAGTTGCCATCCGCCCGCGATCCATTTTACGGCTCCCCCTTTCGGGGACGGCAAGGTCAAGATGTAGTTGGCTACCAGGTTGTGGCGGATGTCGAAGTCGCAAGCGCCATAGCGGTGCGCCCTGTCAAAGAAGATCAGCGAAGATATCGAGTTCTGGAACGGGTCACCCAATTGGGCACCCGATCCGGTGTCCTTGCAGTTGCTGTAGGTATAGGCTACTTGGGCCTGCACCGACCGAATATTGCGTAACTGTACCTGCGACTGGAAACCCTCATAGGATGATGCGCCGTCGAAAAAGATGGGGCGGATGAAGCCTACGTTGGGGTTAGCAATGGGGTTGGTCGTCAACGGGTCGCAACTGGTTGGGCCCGTGATCGTGCCGCAGGGCCAGGTGAAGACCCCGTTGATCTTTGGGGGAACCACTTGGTTGCTGTCGTCGGTCGTAAATGCGTTGTGTATCGTCCGCGAACCCACGTAACCGACCATCACCGCGACCTTGGAGGTCAGCTCGCGTTGCACATTAATATTCCAGTTAGAAGCAAACGATCGCTTCGGGCTGCGGTCGATATAGCGCGAACCGGCGCTGTTGCCAAAGTTCACTGACGACGGGACAACTGGAAACGAGCCCTGCGGAAGGTTGATCGCGCTGGTTTGCAGCGAGAACGGCAGCGTCAGAGAGTCGCCAATAGTGTAAACGTAAGGCAATGGCAGCACCGAAAAGATGCCAAACCCGGCGCGGATCGCCGTCTTGCCACTGCCGGTGGGATCCCACGAAAAACCGATGCGGGGATCGAAGTTCCGCGTGGTGGGATTATTGGCGAACACGTTCTTGTAGGGCGTTGTGGTGCCCGTGTAGAAATTTGGCAAGAACCCGAACCCGTCGTGAGCTTCGGTAGGGTTGGTAAGAACCTCGTAGCGCAAGCCGAGATTCGCGGTAAACCTCGGCGTAACCCGCCAGTCGTCCTGAATATATCCGCCCAAAAGGCTGTCGCGGCTCTGGGTCTCTTTGCGAATGTCCGGGCTGAGCAACTGAACAATACTGGGGTTGTTGGTCAGGAAATTCTCGATACTCGAAAATTTGAAGTTTCCGTTTCCGCGTACCTTGGAGAGCACGTTGTATTGCATGCGCTCAAAGGCAAAACCGAATTTAAGCGCGTGTTTTCCCTTGGTCAGGAAGACGTCATCGTTGGCCTGGAAGGTGTTGTAGTGGTGGCCAAAGAAGGAGAGATTGCCAAGGCCCCCGGCGGGGGTCAAGCTGGTCACGGTAATGAGGGCCGCAGGCAGCGGAGTCGGCGAGCATACCGTGCAGAGGCTGGTGTCGGCGGCGGCGGGGTTGATGGCCGAGACCGGCGTATTCACCAGTCCAGTCACGTGGCCGTATCCAAACCGGAACGTGTTGCCCAAAGCAGAGCTGAAAATGTGCGTCTCAGTGAAGGCTAACGTATGCCGCTGTGTGAATACTGAGTGGATTACGTTGTCGAGGGAATCGGGATTCGTCTGGGGTGCCTTGTCGTAGAAAAACGTGCCGCTGATGCTGTCCTTATCTGAGATTTTGTGGTCACCCCGGATTGTGAAGTAGTTTTCGTTGAGAACCTTGAGTCCTGAGGTCAGGAAAATGTCGGTGTCCCCGTTGCCCACCGAGCCCGTGTCAGTCCCGTGCAATGGCTGCCACAGCGGCAGAAAGGGCGCAACCTTGGGGTCAATGGTTACCGTGTGAGTGGTGCAGGTCCCATCCGGGGTTGAGCAAAGCACACCGCTCCTGGCTGCGGCAGACAAAATGGAGTCTTTGAAGCTCAGACTCTGGCTCTGTCGCACGCCCTCGTAGTCGCCGAAAATAAATGTTCTGTCCTTGACGATCGGCGCGCCAATAGACCCACCGAACTGGGTGCGGCGGAAGGGCGGGGTGGATAAGGAATGAGAGTCAAAGGCGTTCTTTGCGTCAAAAATCTTGTCGCGGTCGAAGAAATAGCCGCTGCCGTGCACCTGGTTGGTCCCCGACTTGGTGATGGCGTTGATGACCGCGCCTGACGTTCTGCCGTATTCCGCGGTGTAGTTGGTGGTGACCACGGAAAATTCCTGGATCGCATCGACGCCGAGACTCGCGCCCAGCACGCTGCCGGGGGCTCCGTTGGAGTAATCGTTGATGTTGATACCGTCCACGCGGTAAGTATTTTCGTTAGGGCGGTGACCGCTGTCGGCAAGCTGATCGCCGAAGCCTCGGTTCCCGCGGTTAGCGGTGGCTCCGGTGGAGGCTTGGGCGCGCACGCTGATTATGCCGGGCTGCAGGGTGGCCAA
>DATFVD010000599.1:0-2909 GCA_035260505.1 Terriglobales bacterium | reverse complement strand
TGTCCGCGTCTATACCTGGAACGCACGGCGTACGCGCTACGAAACCGCCTTCATCGAAAATAGTCTGTGCGGCCAAATGCCCGTCCGCCTCGGCAAAGGACCCAAGGGCGAGCCGGAATTTCGCTTTCGCCAGATGAGCGGTCCAAAAGAAGAACGCGTCTATCGCCTGATGCAAACGGTAGTGCGCCGCATTCGCGAACCGGGCGATGTCCCTGGAAAACATAACGCTGCATCGACCAAGGCTGCAAAGCGATAGTCCAGGGTCCCGGGAAAGAGCAAGGCGGTTACAAGCTGCAGAATCTAAGAGACTGCTGCGTGATATAGGATGCACGGCCCCACACGCCCGGTTTCCTCAATCCATTTCTGACTCTCAAAGCACCGCCCGTGCGATGCCGAGCAGTAAATGATCCAGACGTCCCTCGGCTTCGCGCAAAGAGACCTGTGCAAGTTCTCCAACACCTTCGATAGTATGACGCCATCAAACGGGTTATAGAGAAAAACGACCAGATCTTCCCGTGGCCACTCCCACTCGCTTGCGTCGGCGCACACAACCTGGATATCCGATCCACTCTTCCACCTGGCTACGTTGTCGAGAGTCGCGCGTACCAGGCTCGGGGAGATCTCCACTCCGATGATTCGCTGCATTCCAAACGTGCTGGCCACGAAGAGCGCGCGCCCTTTTCCGCAGCCGAGATCAACAAACGTATGATTCTTGACGTCGGCGCGTATCGCCTGAAGTGCTTGTGTGACAATCTTTGCGGGAACCGGAACATAACCCTGCGCGTGAACGTAGTTCCCATTCACAGAGTCCAATTTATAGATTTTTACGTGACTGGCAGTTTCCAAGCCGGTTCTCTCGTCAAAATCGTCGGGCGGGAACCCATAGGGAGGCTTTCCGGATACCGCCCTAACGAGGCTCTCAACCTTTGCGGGAATTCTGCGCGGCACAACCCTCAAGAACCGGGCCAGTTCACTAATTGTGAGCACAGACACCTCACCGTTCGTTCCGCGCTGGATATACCTTTTGATGCTCCAGGAGCTGACAAGGGCCAAGCCTGGCGGAGCCCGCAAACTCGGCGGCGCCCCTCGTGCCTTATTGTCTGAGTATGCGCATCTATCTCGATTTCACGGCTGCACGCGTGTCATCCTGAGTATGCGGTGAGGATGCGCGGAGGACCTCAACCCAATGACTTCGGGAAGCTCAAGCCACACAATGCGTCGCGCTGGCATCTTGTTTACCCTGTTCTGCCCGATCTTTGAGGGGAACCTTGAAGGGCCGGCGCTTGCTCGGCACTTGCTTCCGATTTTAATGTTGGCAGCGCTCGTTGCCGGGTGTTCCCGCCCCGCACAAACCGCGGTCGCTGCGCAGGCGTCACCGCCGCCTTTCGAGTACGTCGACACCTGGGGCTCCCACGGTGACGGTCCCGGCCAATTCGACAACCCCGTGGCTATGGCCAGCGACGGCGAGTCCATCATCTACATCGCCGATGCTGCCACCGGCTTCATCCACAAATTTTCGCCGAGCGGCGAGCCGCGCCTTTCCTTCCAGGACGATCGCACCAACTTGCGCCCTGCCGACATCGCCGTCGACGCCGGAGCCGCCATCTACGTCGCCGACGGCCGACGCGGCTCCGTCGCCATTTTCTTTTCCGACGGCATGCGCCACCGCGAATTGCGCACCGGTGCGCCGTCCGCGGTTCGCGAATCGCTGCACATCGCCGTCGACGCCTACGGCACGATCTTTGTCGCCGCCAAGCATCCCTACGGCATTCGTAAGTTCAGCCCAGGCCTTCGTCTGATCGGCTCGTGGGGTGGCCCTGCAAAAGACGCGGCTGTCGACAATCCCTCCGCCCTCGCCGTAGGCCCCGATGGCCTGCTCTATCTCAGCGAATCCGCGCAGCCGCAAATCAAAGTCTACGACCCCACCGGAACGCCGCAGCGCACGCTCGCCACGCCCGCGGATGCCGCCGATGCCCAACTCACCGGAATCGCCATTAGCAAAAAATTTGTCTTCGCCGTCAGTGCGACCCATCCCACCGTTTATGTGTGGGGCCTCGATGGCGCTTTCCGCATGACCCAAGACCTGTCCGCCTGGGTTCCCGGCGCAGGCTCCGCCATCGTCCGCAAGATCGTCGTCACACCCGCCGGTGACCTGCTGCTCCTGGATACCGCCGCCGGCCGCGTCTTCAGATTTCGCTTGCACCTCTAATGCGGTCCCGAAAGGGCGCGAATTTTTTGGAGTGCGGCGGTCTGGCTTACTCTGAGCCTCGAAGAGCCGCGCTTTCACAGCCCCAGCATATGCAACCAAATGGTTGTCCCTGGGGGAGTTGTATCTATCAGCGGTTCACGTTGCGATGAGTTAACTCTAAATCCGCACCCTTTGAAAAACCAAACCCCAAACCGCCACCCAAATTCGTCTTAGGACTCTACGTCTGCGCCACCCGCCCGGAATTCCACTTTTACTTTTGCCCTACTCCCAGTTCTTTCCAAACAGCAGGATCATCCGTTATATAAAATATCGGCTCCATTTTTCTATGTTCGATAATTTCAGTTATGCCGTTTACAGTGATTAGTTCGTAGGCTGGATAACCAGGAGGAAACCCAGGCGGAGGATGTTTCAGTTGGAAAGGCTCTAAGCCTTTCACCTTACCAGCTACCTTTGTCCGTATTTGCCCTTTCGTGTCTCTTAATATGAATGTCGCACTCCCACCCCATGGCTTGGAGTAATAGCTCATCGTAATTGAAACGTCGGTGCGTGTAAGTCCCGGTGGGAGGGTAATCCATTTCGGCAACCTCGACTCACTCGCTAGTTCAAAGGTTGACTCTGGGAACCACTCGCACCCTATCGCCGAACCTAAAATAGTTAGCGCAACAAAAAAGAGCAGGAATTTATCGATGCGCCTAACTAT
>DATFVD010000598.1:0-9668 GCA_035260505.1 Terriglobales bacterium | reverse complement strand
CTGCCGCTCGACGACGCGGCTGATGTCCGAAGGAGGGGAAGGAGGCGACTGGGCCGAGCAGCCGAGACAGATGAGCAACAGAACCAGAAACGCACGCCGCACCATCATCAATCGAAACCACCTGAACATGAGGGAAACCGCCTGATTATCTCATGGCAGGAAGGCTGCCTGTGTGGTCGCACCTCCGGCGGGCGTCCGGTTTGCCGACCAATGGCCGATATCCAGCCCTTCGCTGCAAGCGCTTCGCTTCCGCTGGGGACGTTGCGACCGTAATCCCGATTTCACGCGTCGGCCCGAGTCAGCCACCAAGCAAACGCAGCTTAATGAGGCCGATCTGGTGTAACTTCTAGGAGAAAATGTCGAAGGACGAGCAATCTCTCAAAGCGCTAGCCGGAGAAGCGATCGCACTGGAAGCGGCCGGGAAGCTGGAGCTATCGCTCCGCAAGTGGAAGCAAATCCGTGCGCTAGAGGACTCGCCTGACGCACTCGTTAAACATGTGAGGTTAGCAGGGAGGCTCAATCGTTGGGAGGAGGCGGAACGAGAAGCTATCACGGGCACACAAAAGGACTCCGCAAACGGACAGGCCAGACTGGCCGGTTTGTATTTAGTGTTGTGCTCGATACTGCTAAACCTGAACTCGGAGGACGGCCGCGAAGAACATCTTGAACCTGCTCGATCGTACTGCCGCAAGGCATTAAGGGCCAAGGAACTCGCGGAGGCGTACTTGTACATTGGTGTAACGTACATGCGAACGGGGGATGACAGGCTTGCCGAGCAAAACCTACGGCGCGCTCTGGAACTGGACCCATTGTATGACGAAGCCATGTACAACCTGGCGGAGGTGATCCGATGCTCGTGCGAACCAGCACCACGTGAAGCTGTCGAACTCTACCGAAAGAGCCTGGAGATCGATCCCCATTACGCCGCGGCGTATCGTGGGCTCGCGTTTGTTTCCTATGATGCCAAGCAATTCGAAGCGGCAGAGGAACACGCGCGTCGAGCATTGAAACTGGACGCGAACGACTGGGCTGCCCATACCATTCTGGGCCGAATATTGAAACGGAAAAAGAAATTCAAAGCGGCAAAAGTGGAGCTGGAACGAGGCGCAGAGTTGGGAGCGCGGCAGTATGACGCTCAAGCCGCGCTGGCCTCGTTCTATGAGGACAGCGGGAGTCTGCGGGATGCTGCGGAAGCGTATCGTAAATGTCTCGCCTTGGATCCGGAGGATGCTTGGGCCAATCGAAGGTACGGAGCCGTTCTGGCCGACTTGGGAAAAACAGTCCAAGCAAGAGTTTTTTTCAAGCGAGCGCTCGCGCTTGATCCCCACGATGAGAAGTCAAAGATTTACCTGGACAAGTTGTCCAAGCATCCGCACCGGGAGGCGCGAACTCCCCGAAGGAGAAGAGGGTAAACTGCCATGCTTCGTATCCTGATCAGGCACGCTAAACAACTGAGTGGCGACTTTTTCAAGGATTGCGGTGCGGGTTCCGGTGGAAGGTCTGCCAGATATCGTGCAAGCGATTAGCAGGGGAAACCTCGACGACATAGATGGAAAAAGGTCGTGGCCGGTTTTTGGTCATGCGGAAGGAGTACTCACGCCCATCCTCAAAGTCGGTGTAGATAATCTTGCGCGCCCCCGATGGCTGGGCCTCGAACCGGTAGCGCCTGGCACAGAACTTCAGGTCAGGATCGCGAGGATAGAACAACAGGAACGCGCCCTCCGCCGCAGAAGCCGGTTGTTTTTCTGAGTCCGTCTCCCGCAGGACGCGGGTTCGGTAGATTCGGTACACGCCGTAGCGGACGCCGCCGGGATTCTGAGTTACGACGTCGATCGGGCCGTGAAACTCAAGGTCTGGGTCCAAGATCCCAACCACACGGGCGAAGTCGTAGTAGTTCTTCTCGGGGAATCCTGCCCGCCGTACAAGGAGGTATCGGAGATCGTCAGAGTCTTGAACCGGAGTCGCGCCGAGAGGGATTATGAGGGCCAGACAAAATGCTACCAACTTCCAGGCGCTCTGGGGTGGAGTAAGCGTAAACGCAAGGTGTGCACTCATGGAAGAGTTCAACTAGCGGAATCGTACCTCGCGCTTATCTGAAAATACAACAAAGGAAGGTATGTCTCAGGCGAGCACAAAACGGCTGCTTCGTCATTTGAATTCAAAGCAGCACTACCGGCCATGTCGCATAGTCGACGTAAACGGCGATTACACTAACCGAGGATGGCTAGTGAAATGGCGATTTCACGCCAGCTATACATGCGTAGGGGCGGAGTCACCCAGACAAGCAAAGGCGGGCCTGACGCAGTAACTCCGGCTTTTTCAAAACCTGGGCTACCATCCTGGCCCGGTCGAAGCGCGGTGGGTAGCTTTCCGCTAGTGCCCGGTCATTCCATGTATCTCACCCAAGGCATCGACAAAGTACCCGGCGAATTGATTGTTGTTATTTATGTGGGTGATATCAGTGCTTTTCGCTCCCGGCACATCAATTATTCGTAAGGCGCCGCTGACGTATAGGAAACCATGATCTACGTTGCCCGAATCGGTGTAGGAGCCAGAGATAACTCCCTTGTCATTGATTCCAAATATTGCGGTCGCAATGGACAAAGGAGGATCGATGGTCTGGTAAGTGCCGGCGATATAGGTGAACCCATGCTGACGCCCGCCAATGTCGTAAAGTCCCACAATCTCACCCGCGCTGTTGATTCCGATTGCATCGGTGACGTCGGAGCCTGGAAAATTTATGGAAGCAAAGGTCCCGCCATTGTCAATAAAACCGCGTTCATGGCCACCCGCGTCATCCCAGAAGCCGACGACCTGACCTGAAACGTTGACGTCTGTGGCAATTGTTGATTTTGCTCCTGGGTAATCAATAGTTGTGAACGTGCCCGCCGTATCGACGAATCCATGAGCTACGTTGGAATTGTCGGAATAACCACCCGCGATCTGACCATTGGCGTTGACAGCATAAGGTACAGTCCCGGTTGCTCCCGGTACACTGAAAGCTTTGTACTGGCCCGCGTGGAACGTGAACGCAAGACTGCCGGCGCTATTGGGGTTGAAGGAAAAAATACCCACCGTAATGCCGCCCGCACTTCCGTAGCCTAGAGTTCTAGCCGCACCGGGGAAGTCGGCCGTCGCGAAGTTATAAATATGCGCCGATGAGGAGACGGACAGACTGTTGTTCTCTGCGCGAACCGAACGTGGCGTCCACATCAGTATCGCCGCTAAAGATCCCAGCAAGGATGTAACCAGGATAATCTTTGCCGTCATGTTCGTTTGTCTCCTTAGAAGTATGGTTGGGACTCGACTAGCGGCCTCTTGGGGGATTCAGGAGAGTTCGCTTCTCAGGCAATAAGACGTGTAAGGTACACACGTTTTCTGCGAAAGGCAAGTTGTTTGTGTAATGGCGATTTCCGCAACGGCCAAACACCCTGCCACTGTGCTAGACTGTGCCGGAAAAACACTTCCCCACCGTATCCCTTCCCGGAGTCAAACGGACCGAGGAGTACAGCTGATGCGCAAATCCCTCAAAGGAGGCGAAAAATGAAAATTACAAAGCTGTTGTTGATTTGCATGTGCTGCGTCATGACTGCACCGGCGGTTTGGGGGCAAATGAGGAATGGCCCGGCCAAGCCCGGCATTCTGGGATATTTGGATCCTCAAACCGGTGCATTTCGCCCCGTCCCTTCAGGGGTTGAAGAAGGTCCGGATGCTGCCGCCCTAACGACATTTGGAGGGACAATAACGATTACACTCACAATCACCCTCAAGACCACCGCCCTCACCAACATCACCTGCTCGGAGGAAGTCTCCGTGATTGATGCTGCTGCAACCAGCCCGCGTTTCTTCGGCGAGTCGGACAGCGTAACCGCCACCGGAACGGGGGCCACACGGACGTGCAAGCTGTCGATACCGTATGCCTGGGCCCTCGCGACCCAATCCAGCGACAACATGAACACCAGCTACTCGGTTTTCGGTATCACAAGCACTGGGCTGCCACAGCGCACCAGTTCCCTCTCTCCACTTGACACCAGGAAAGTCCCAGCGAACGGCACAACCACTGCTCTTACTGCGGCCGTCACGCTCTAAACATCTGGCGGGTCTGAAAACGAAATATGACCCGCCTTTTTTCTGTGCGCCAGGACGTTGCATTTTCGATCGCGTCTTCCCTAGCCCTCCTTCGCGGAACGGTAGCAGATGCGTCAGATTCGTGAACGCGTTCGCATTCGTTGTCGAAATCACGCGATTACGCTCAGGAATCCTAATATCTTCAAGTGAAACAGCCTGAAGGCATGTGTAGAGATTTGTCAAAATGAGGAACTATTTCGCCTCAGTCTTGTTCTTACAGGTGGGGTGATTTATGGCGAAGATCATTGAATTCTTCATACCCAGCAGCTTCACAAGAAAGGCAAGGAAGTGGATACCGCTGGAAGAATATGGGAAGGTGATTCCGTTCAGCATGCCACAAAAGAAGTCCGCTTGACGCTGATTCTCTGGATGCACGGGGCGGGCGGGCTTCCCGGGGTCAAAGTTAGTCTGGAAGGCGAGATAATTTTCGTGGCGAGGAAATGTGTTTGAGACCTAGAACCTCCTGAGCAAATTGTGGCCCGCCGATGGGCACTTACGGTCTCGGAGGTCTTTCAGTTTCTGCTTGTGTCCACCCGTAGCTGACTGCCATCGCTTTTTGATTCGCCGGAAGATTCAGTCGGAGCGTTTGCCGTAGCGGTCGGGTTGACGACTGCTCCGTAGCGGGTAAGCCGGGGGAAAAACGGCGACACCTCCAGCGGCATCTTGCCGCGCGCCGAAGTGATGGCCACCGGCGTGGTCTTGATCAATTCCGCATGGTCATCCCAGGCGTTGAGCTTGACGCGTCCGCCGAGAGGCAGGGCTGCGATCTGGTCGAGTTTGTCGGGATCGAGGGCCGGAGCAGAGTTCATCAATACCATCATGCGATCCACGGCGCCCTTATGGTTGGTGAAGCCAGTGCCCAGGTGGGGAGTCAGCAGCGCCGAAAGCGCGGGGCCCCGCGCCGCCAATTCGCGCAGGAATAGTCCTGGTGTATTCAGCTTCGGGGCGTACGGTGAGTTCTTCAGCAGTTCAAGAGCTTTCTTGTCGGCTGCAGTTTCCTCCTCGGGAAGGTGCCGGAAGCCCAGATTCTGGTAGGTGGATTCATCGGAGAACAACATTCGATCGTGGAAAGCGTACTTACTGCCCAAGTTGTGTCCCAGGATGATGTGGGCCAGTTCGCGCGAAAGCACCATAGCCAGGCTGGCTTCATCCGGGAGCACGTCCACCAGGCCGCGGCTTACCACGATGGTGTTGCCAGCGCTGAACGTCTCCAGCGGCAAAGTCAGCATCACACGGGTGCGCACGGGGCCCGGCAGTTCAATGTTGTTGGTGGTCAGCAAATTGTTGACCACGGTCTCCAGCACCTTGTCCACTTCGCCCTCGGGAGCGAGCAGGCCGGCATTCTGGAGCCGCTCGATCACGTTGTCTCCCGCCTGCTGCTGCCATTGCCACTGCGCTTCGAGTGGAGAAGCATCCTGCGCCGCCGCGCTTTCGTCTTTCACGGTGGAGTCCACGAGCACCTGGGTGAATTCGCCGTCCGGGGCGCCCTTCTGGAGGTCATAACCCCAGAGCCGGGTCTGGGCCTTGAAGGTCATCTTGTCTTTCGGAATGTAGTCTTTCGAATCGGGGCTGAAATCGCCTTCCTCGCTGTAGATGTAAGCTGGTACCCAGTAGCCCGGGATCAGGTTCAAGCGCCAGCTATCCAGGTGGAAGAAGTAAGCGTTGCGAGGGCGCGGCTCATAAAAGCCATTCAGGCGCACGATGTTGTAATCCTGGTCTTCTACCCAAATCCGGCCACGGAAGCGGCCATCGCCGGTGCCCTTTTTGGCGGACACGTCGAAGACGATGCAGCGGACGGTACCCAGGAACTCGCGGTGCACGTACTTGAAGTCGTAAGTTTTGCGATTGAAGTTGTCGCGGTCGGCGTAGATCATCCAGGAGAAACCCATGGGCTTGTATTGGAACTTAAACAACCTGGTGAAGCCGCCCAACAGGTGGCTCTCAAAGCTGGCGTCTCGGGAGAGATAGTCCCGGCGGTCCAAGCTTTCGCCCAAATCCATGCGGCCGAGGAAGTAATGGTCCTGCACCGGCGCCGGGCCCAGTTGCCGGTCGAACTTCAGATTTTGCAGATAGGTCTCAATGATCGGGGTGCGGGTCTTCAGCATTTCCATCAGCGCGTGCTCGCGCTCGAGCGCGCGGTCGACCACCTGGTCCAACGTAGTAGACGGTGTAGACGGTGCCGAGGCGGGCACGGCGCTCGCGGATGTCGTCGAATACGACGACAGCTGCGCGTTCGCGCTCAGCTTGAGCAGCAGGAAAGCGACAATCACCCAGTGCCAAATACGCATAAGTCAACCGAAGTCGAGATTTCGTTTTTGCCTTCGGCCAGAACTTCGTTCCGTAATCCGGTTCAGTAATTCGGTTCAGTAATTCGAAAAGCGGCGGTTCGGTGGCGGTCGTGCTCAAGTTTGTCGTCACCCGCCGGTTGCTTGCTTGGGGCGTGCTCAGGTCAGCAACAGGCGGGTGTTTGTGTTTCCTTAACGTGAGCGGTGCAGGCCTAGTGCCAATGTCGAGCGGAGAGTGAAACTTTTCTTAACCGCATTATTTGTTAGGGAGTTAGGAGAGACATAGCAGCTCGGACAGATGGCGATTCGCAAGCTTCCGGTGGCCCGGATTCACCACGGTGGTGCTTTTCAGCCACCGGGGTTGGAAAATCGAGGAGGGAATCGTCACGAGTCTGTTGGTGAGATTGATTCCATGAGGACGTAACGCAGGTTGTTGGGGGAACATTCGTATTGTTGACGTAAACAGCAATTACACCAACGGAGGATCGTTAGTGTGATGGGGGATGTTACAACAGCGATCCTATGCCTGCGACGAACTCGAGGCTGGTGAAAGTTTTCAAAGGGTCGAGGCGCCCGCGTCGTTGAGGTCTTTCAGCGCTTTTTGTCCTTGGAACCATTTGAAAACGAAGAAGGCATGGACCCCAAACGCCCACAATGAAAACATGACCATGAGGGCGATCATGTCCGCTGCATACAGAAGTATGCCCGCCAGAAATGCCCAACGCTGGCCGCTGCGTGCGGCAAATCCCAGTCCTACCAGGACAGCCAGCGACGTCACCACCACTGCGCTGTACAACACGAGAGGATGAAGTTGATCCAGCGATCCGCCATAAGCACTCAGGAGGTCAAATGCGCCGATGTTGATAAGAAAGTTTACCCGCAACACCGGAAGCAGGCCAGAGCTGATCGCAGCTAGACCTGCGGCCCAGAAGAAGTAGTTCGCATCCTCGCGGCTGTCGGCGCGTAGGCCGGCACGTCGCTGTTCCTCAGCTGCCTTGTACTCATTGTCCGTTCGACCGGCCGCGACATTCAATATTTGCATAAGGCTACACATTACGCGCCGACTTATTTATGTCAAGCAGGCGATTACACCAACTATCAGCCTCCTGGTTGTGAGTTGCGGTACGACAACTGGGCCTTCAATATCGCGGATGAGGCACAAGATAAATAAGGGTGAAGCTTCGATACACCTCACCCTTATTGTGAAAAGAAGGTTAGCTTGTCGGGCAACCCGGAAGTTCAATCGGCGAAAGGGCGGGCAGGGTCCCCTCGTCCGGATAGCTGTACGCGCCATCGATGGCCGTCGAAGGCGATTGGAATTCAAACCACGGCAAGAGGGCTTCGTTCTGCGGATGATAGGTCATGCCATTCATCTTTATCGGATAAGTAGCGTGGTGCAGACCCTCGATGACATCGCCAACTTCCAGGTCGTCCTGGCAATTGCCGTTCGGTGAAAGCCACCAGGGAGTGAGGTTGTGCTTACCATCGCTGACCACGAAGGGGTCGTTGAAAATTTCTGCGACCTCGTGGGCGACCGCAGTCACGTCGACGAAGCCGCTGCCGAACAATCCAGGACTGATCCACGCCGAGTAGTTCATCACATAACGTCTCTCCCGGTTGCCATTGCTGGCGTCCCCCGGCTCAAAGTCGTAGCTGTGAAATCCGAGGACGCAGCAGTTGTTGGGATTGCCGAAGTAAAGGTAGGTATTGGGGAACAAAAAGGTGGAAATGTCTTTGGTGGTGATATCGCCGGCATTCTCGGCGGCGCCGATGGGCGTGGTGGTATCGGTCGGGACCGTCGGGAAAAGCAGGTTGACGAACTCATTGACATCAATCAGCACAAACCGGCAACAGGTGCCATTGTTCTTCAGGGCGTAATAGTAGAAGCCCGATGGAACCTGCATGGTGCGCTCTTGCTTGAGGGTTGCCAGGAGCATGGTGTGCCAGTCCGGCGCCATGGTGCTCCAGAACTCAGCTCGCTGAATGGCGTCGGTGATTTGAGTGGGCGCCGGGCTGCTGGTGAAAGGCGAGTTCTGGAACAACGGCGATTGGAGCGTGGGCAGGATGAACGGCTTGGGGTCGTAGTGCAAAAAGACGCTGCCGTCCGGATTGAGCAAATCGAGAGCTACCGGCACGACGGGCGCGTTGATGTTGGTTGTGCCACCGTGCTGAGGTGGATTTCCTACCATGTTGTAGAACCAGGTATTCCGAAATTTGCCGTTTGGGTCAAAGCCTGGGGTCTTATAGGAGCCATTCCAGTTACTGAGGGAATCGACTCCCGGAGTTCCGTTGGCATCGCCAGGATTGCGGTGGCCATGCGGCGGTACAGCAATAAACCTTGGATGAGCCTTCGAGAGATGGTTGGCTGGAAGCTGGCGAGAATCTTGCGCGACCGCGACGATTGCGCCAAACGAAATCGCAGAGGCCAGAAACAGCGAGAGAGTGAACCGCGTCGGCATGTTGGAATCTCCTGTCAAAGTCAAGGGATTGAATTGAACCCCGGTATTTCTTTGACCTCGAAAAACGGCGCTGATTTTACCCCATTTCGCCTGCCTGCGACACTGTGAAAAGACTTTCATATGGAGCGCCCGAACCGGTATGCGAATCGCAACGGCATTGACGAAATACCGCCATTGGGGTCTACGTTTTCAACACCTCTCCTTCCGCCCACGCCTATTAAACGCGTTTCCGCAGCAACTCTTCGGGAGTCAACAGTTGATTCATTGAGCCGGAGCGAAATCCCTCCAGGTCGAGGGTAACGAATTTGAATCCAAGTCTTTTGAACACGGCGGTGAACTCGCGGGCCATGTCGGCGGTTAAAGCGCGAGGGAGTTCTTCGCGCGCAATCTCGATGCGCACGATTTCGCCGTGATGGCGCACGCGGAATTGCCGGAATCCCATGGCGCGCAGCGCCTCTTCTCCGCGTTCGATCACGCTCAGCGCTTCGGGCGTAACCGCGCGTCCATATTCCAGGCGCGACGAAAGGCAGGCGGAGGCTGGCTTGTCCCACACTCGCAAGTCCGCCTGGCGCGCCAGTTCCCGGATTTCAGCTTTGTTCAGACCGGCTTCGAGCAGCGGGGCGAGAACATGATGCTGGCGCGCGGCCTGCTGTCCGGGACGAAAATCGCTCTCGTCGTCGGCGTTGACTCCGTAGGCGATGGCGTCGAATCCGCGGGCCTCGCGGTAGCGCTCGAGGACGGTGAATAATTCGTCCTTGCAGTGGAAACAGCGCATGGAATCATTGCGGACGTAGGC
>DATFVD010000597.1:0-5057 GCA_035260505.1 Terriglobales bacterium | reverse complement strand
CCCGCTGATCGCGCCGACATGCCAGTCTTCGACGCCATCCTCGCCGACATTGGTGACTATCAATCGATCGAGCAGAATCTTTCGACGTTTTCGGCGCATGTTACGAACATCGATTTCATCTCTCGCACTGCGACTGCGAATTCGCTGGTGCTGCTCGACGAACTCGGTTCTGCAACCGATCCCGAAGAAGGCGCTGCGCTGGCGGTTGCGATCGCCGAGCACTTTCGCAATGCCGGATGCATGATCGTGATCTCAACGCACCACACTTCGCTCAAAGTCTATGGAGCGAATACGCCTGGAGTGATCAACGCTTCTGTCGGCTTCGACGAAACCACGTTGCAACCGACGTATGAACTGAAGATCGGCGTCCCCGGCGCTTCCGCTGGAATCAACATCGCGCAGCGGCTTGGACTGAATCCGGCAATCATCGCTTCCGCGCGCTCTCGCCTGAGCTCGCAAACGCAAGATGTCGCGCGCTTCCTCGACCGTCTGCACGCCGATCTTCGCGATCTTGAAAAGGAACGCTCTCGCATGCAAGCTCGCGAGCAAGAACTTGAGCGTGAAAAATCACGTCTCGCTAGCGACGGCCGTAAAGAGCAGCAGGCCAAAATTCGCGAGATGGAGACGAAGCTCGAAACTCTCTTCCGTGACTTCGAATACCACGCACGCGAAACCGTGAACGCCGTGCAGGACCGCGCTGCCGCCCAGAAGCTATCGAAAGACTCCGAACGCCGCATCGCCAAAATGCGCCGCGAATTTCGCGAGCAGTTCGATTCCACCGTGGTAGCGCATGCGACCGGCGCTGACAGAGGAGACCCGAACGCCCAGCCCAGCCTGGTCAAGCACGTCTCCGAAGGCGATACGGTGAAGCTCAAGTCGATGGGCCGCTCCGCCATCGTCAAAAAGAAAGTTGGCGACAATCACTTCGATGTCGAAATCGGCTCCATGAAAATGCGCGTCGCCCGCGAAGATATTGCCGAAGTGCAGGCCCGCGTCGCCGACTCGCCCGTGCAAGCCGCTCGCGCTCGCGGCATCACCGTCTCGCTGCAAAACGAATCGAGCAGCCTCAACATGCCCGCCGAAATCAACGTCATCGGCCGCACCGTGGACGAAGCCACCAGCGAAGTCGAAAAATTCGTCGACCGCGCGTTTCTCGCTGGCATGCCGCGGGTGCGCATCGTCCACGGGAGTGGCATGGGCATCCTCCGCAAAGCTTTGCGCCAGTATCTGCAGAAGCACCCTCACGTAGAGTCGGTTGCGGAACCGCCCGCAAACGAGGGCGGCGGCGGAGCCACGGTGGTCGAGTTACGGGTGTAAATGTTAAAGTGGTTCACTCGGCGTCATGGAGCCGATGTCCCGTGCGAAACACTTTCGAGGGGCCCATCCTTGCGAAGAAAAGCGCAAGGATGGGATCATTCGCGCGCACCGAAGCTATTCAGAGTTGCCTCGCTGTTCGCTGCCGGTAGCGGTAATCTTGCCAAGAATTCCGTCGTTTTCCTCATTGGGGCCCGCTGTGAAAAACAGTTCGGTGGCCAGGCCACTATTGGTGTTATCCCCGCCGAAGCTCAGCCCCCACAGTCCGTCGATCCATAGCGGATAGCCCGTCTGGTCCAGGAGTGTGCCTTCGAACTTGCCGCTGACGCTATTGAACGCATGTATGTATCCATCGCCGAAGTTGCCAATGAGCAGGCGATGGCTGAATGGGCCGAAGTCCCCAGACGCCTGAGCAATACCCCAAGGCGCGTTGAGGTAGGGACCATGCTGCAGCCGCAGCAGGAGCCTTCCTGAACGATCAAACACGTCGACAAAGCCAAGCCCGGGGCCGTGATCGTCATCCTTGGAGCCCGGCTTGCGGTGAGCGAATGTGACCACGATGTTGCCGCCCACATTCTGAATACCGAAAGGAGCGTAGTTGGGCGGAAGGTTCGGATCGAGAAACCCTCCAGTCGTGGTGACGCGGTGAAAATGCCCGTCAAAAACTTCGATTCCTCCGCTTACAAAGTTGGTGGCATAGAGTCGTGGACCCTGCGGGGTTGTCGCCAGTGCTAGTCCCTTGTAAATCGCGGTCGCGGAATGATTCACTTTCACGATCGCACTGGTCAGATTCACGTTGGGATTCCAGCCGGAAATCGAGCCGTCTTCGGTGGCCCAGAGGAAAAACGCCGATTGTCCCGAAGCTACCTCGAATGCGCCGGTGTAATTAAAGACGGTACCGGTGGGTGTTCCACCCGGCGTTCCGTCAGGCCGGGGAATCGAAACCACAAGCGACCTGGGCGCGCCAGTGCCGTCATACAGCGTCGACAACGAGGTGCCGTTGTCGGAAATCCACCATGGTGAGCCCGACGAACGCGACATTCCCCACGCATTCACGAGGTTCGGATCGATGTTCGGCGCGGGCGAAGTGCTGGATTTGTCTGCGGTGAGATCAGTTCTCTGATAGTGCTGCGCCATCCCGCTGCTGACACCTAGCAGGATGAAAATCAAAGTGAGCGCGGCAACTCCGGTTGCATGTTTCCAATTCCGTGAGCGCGACATAATATTCTCCTTAATCTGTAATCTGTGAAAATCTGTGAATTCCTTAGACGAACCTGGGTCCAGGGAGCCGAAGGCCTCGGATTCGAGCAGTCTAAGTTAGGCGCAAGGCGGACAATGAATTGTCACGAAACTGTAAAGAGAGTGTCACTTTTTGAGCAGGGGCAACAGTTTGGAGAGCGGAGGTTGACAATCTAGAGACCAAAAAATTTGATCTCCCTGACGCGATTTCACTTCACGCGGTAATTACGAGCGGTAATTACGATAGGCTAGTGAATTTCGTTATCCGCTGCATCGTAGTTGCAAAGGGAAGGCTGGGGCGACCCGCCCTCCGCTGATTCTTGAAATGTGCTCGGGGACGTACTTTTCCAGAGGCATCAACGCTCGCTGTTCGTCTTCCACACCTTTCCCACAGTAATCCCGCCTCTGCTATTCCCTTCAGCCCCGCTCACCCCTCATAATCACTGCGGGATCTGTGTGCTCCCTCAATGACTTCGCCTTTGACTTCTTCCGACAACTTCAAAGAGGCGCTCAAGCAGCAGGCGGATATCGTCCGCATTGTGGGCGACTACGTCAAGCTGAGGAAGGCTGGGGCGCAGAACTTTGCGGGGCTTTGTCCGTTTCATGCGGAGAAGACGCCTTCGTTTTCGGTGCATGCTACGCGGCAGTTTTATCACTGCTTTGGGTGCGGAGAGTCGGGGGATGTCTTTGCTTTTATTCAGAAGGTGGAGAACATTACTTTCCCCGAGGCCGTCCGGTTGCTGGCGCAGAAGCTGGACGTGCCGATGCCGAAGGTCAGCTTTTCCACTCCGGCGGAGGCTCGCGACGCTCAGGTTCGCATGGCGCTGCTCGACGTCCATGTGCGCGCTGCGGCGTTTTTTCAGGAATGTCTGCGGCGGCCTGAAGGGGCGAATGCCCGCGCTTACCTGAAGAGTCGCGGGCTGGATGACGAGACGATTGCGCGGTTTCGCATTGGGTATGCGCCGGATTCCGGCTTCCTGTTGCGGGATGCTTTGCGGCGCGAGTTTGATGAGGAGTTGTTGCGGGAGAGTGGGCTGTTTTCATGGAAAGAGGGGGACAGGTCTCAGGTGCCAGGTGCCAGGTCTCAGGAAAGGCAGGTCCTTCTCTCCGCTCAGGATGACAATGTAGGGGAGGGTTCCAACGCTAACGGCGAACAGTCAGCAGCGAACACCGGTTCTTCGAAGCTCGCAGCTCGGGGCTCGCAGCCCGCCGCCATCTATTCCAAATTCCGCAATCGCGTGATGTTTCCGATCTGTAATGAACAGGGCAAGGTGATTGCCTTCACTGGACGCACGCTTTCGACTGACGAAAAAGCAGGCCCGAAATATCTGAATTCTCCGGAGACTGCGATTTACTCGAAGTCGCGGGTGCTGTTCAATCTGGACAACGCTAAGGAAGCTATTCGCAAGCTGGAGTACTCCATCCTGGTCGAAGGGCAGATGGATTGTATTTCGGTGTACGCGGCTGGCTTCCATAATGTGATTGCCAGCTCGGGCACGGCGTTCACCGAGCTGCAGGCGAAATTGCTGGGGCGATTCTCGAAGAAGGTGGTCGTTAACTTCGATCCCGACACGGCTGGAGCGCGGGCCACGGAGCGGACACTCGGGTTGCTGGTGGAAGAAGAATTCAACATTCAGGTGCTCACGCTGGAGACTGGATTCGATCCCGATCTGTTCATACGGCGCAAGGGTAAGGATGCTTATGCCGCGGCGCTCAAGCACTCGCAGAAGTATTTTGATTACCTGATCGATCGGGCGCGCACAATGTTTCCGGCGCGGAACTCGGAGAGCAAGGTCAAGGCCGTCAACCATCTTCTTCCGCACATTCAACGGGTGCCGAGCCGCATCGTGCGCGATGGACTGGCGCTCGAGATTTCGCAGAAGCTGGGAATTGATTCCGCGGTGCTGCGCCAGGAATTGAAACATGCCGCGACCAACCGCTCCGCGACCCAGGTGAAAGCCACGGCTGAGGCGCAAGTCACCGGGGCGGAACGCGTGCTGATCCGGGCGCTGGCTTCGGCTTCGCAGATGCAAGCCAGCGGCACTCGGAGTTCGGCTCGCGAGGGAACCGACGAGGAATTCGATCCAGCGCGGCAGGCGCAATACGCGCTGCAATCGGAGCAGTTGTATGAAGGGCTCGCCTCGCAATCGCTGCTGGAATCTCTGCTGGAGGCTGGGACGGAAGCGGCGGACGTCATGGCTTTGCCAAAGACGGAGGAGGACCGGCGGATGCTGGCCTCGGTCCTGATGAGCGAGGAAGAAGATTTGACCCCCGAAACCGTTGAGGGGGCGGTGCGCGCTTTGCGGAGGATTTATCTGCGGCGCCGGCTGGAAGAAGTGCAGGGCGCATTGCAGCGTCCGGGGCTCCCTTTGGAGGAAAGACAGGCGCTTTTGCAGGAAAAAGTGCGTTTCAAGCGGGCCCTGATGGATCCGGGACTGGCGGAGGCGGCGGGCCGGGCATCCTAAGGCTGGAACGAAACCTTCGAAATGCCGGCCAGGTTGGAA
>DATFVD010000596.1:0-8919 GCA_035260505.1 Terriglobales bacterium | reverse complement strand
TGGCACACCTGCCGATCCGAAAGGGCGACCGTACAAGCTGATGCCGGATGGGCGAATCGAAGTGCAGGATCCAAAAAACCTTTACTTCATCACCAAGGGCCTGCCGCCGGGAGAAGCTCCGCCGCAACCGCCGAGGGAGACCACGACGGGATCGAACTAGGCAGTCTTAGCACTCAGCACTCAGCACTCAGCTAAAAGCTAACGGCTAAAGCCAATAAGAGCTAACGGCCGCTCTCTACAGCCGCTTCTCCATTTTTGTTAGCATGCAGACGTGTCCTCAAGTTTCCCCCTACAATTCTGGAAAGGGTTATGCGGCTGGTGGCGCGGACAGGGTAGCGAGAACGGCGTTGCTGGCACAGCTTCCCTGCTGCTCCGGAATCTTTGGGGCTTTGTGCGCGAGTCGACGCCCGAGCGCCGGCGGCAGCGCTATGGCGACATGGAGTACGACTGGGAGAATCGCGTCAACACGACCAGCGGCACGGTGGGCTGGAGGACGCGGCTGCTGGGATTGTTTCACTCCCCTTATCAACCGACCGACCCTGCCTTATTTCGGGAGATGATGGCGAGCCTCCCCATCGAGTTCGAACAATTCACCTTTATCGATCTTGGTTCGGGCAAGGGACGAACACTGCTGATGGCTTCCGAGTATCCGTTCAAGAGGATTGTGGGAGTGGAACTGATTGCAGAGCTTGATCGCGCGGCGCAGCAAAACATTCTTGACTATCGGAGCCCGACGCAGCGCTGTGTGCAGATCGACTCACTGCTTGCGGATGCACGCGAGTTTGAGCTCCCGGAGGAACCGCTGGTGCTCTACCTTTTCAACCCGCTACCGGAGCATGCATTTTCCGACGTGCTGCAACGCCTGGGGAAGTCGCTGCTACAGACCCCGCGCCCGGTATGGGTCGTCTATCACAATCCTCTGTTGGAACCCGCGCTCGCTACGTCGGGCTTTCTGGAAAGAGTAGGTGGGACGCCGCAATATTCGGTGTACCGTTCGAGGGACAGCCGCTGAACATTGCCAGGGTTTAACCGCGCGTCAGAGCACGCCGCAGTAAAATTGGGGAGATGAGAAAACCAACGTTGAATGGCCGCTTCCCAGTTTGTTTGCTGTTGCTGGCAGCGATCGGCATCCCCGGGCATGCCGACGACCTGCAGACTAAGGATATCCGTGAGCTGGCGCGAGCGGTCGATGACCACTACAACCATCTGCGCAGCCTGCAGGCTGAGTTTACTGAGATATATCGTGGCGAGGGCGCGGAGCGGGTGGAATCGGGCACCTTGTGGTTGAAAAAGCCGCGCAAGATGCGGTGGGAATACCGTTCTCCCAAAGAGAAGCTGTTTATCAGCGACGGCCAGGCTGTGTGGTTCTATCTGCCGGCGGAACGGCAACTCCGGAAAACGACGCTCCGAAAGCTGGATGATTTGCGGTCGCCACTGGCATTTTTGCTCGGTAAGACCAAACTGGAGAATGAATTACGGGGACTTTCGAAGGTTGTGGATCAATCTCCACTGGGCCCGGGAAACACCCTGGTGCGAGGGGTTCCTCAGGGAGTCGTTGCGGCGAATGAGGTGCAACTGGAGATTACGCCGTCCAACCAGATTGTCCGGATTGTACTACTGGAGGCGGACGGGGCGATGACGGAGTTCCGGTTTGCGGACTGGAAAGAGAATCTGGAGTTGAGCGACAGCCGGTTTCAGTTCACTCCGCCAGCGGGGGTGGAGACGGTGGAAGGACAATTGGGACCGTAATTTCGTACGTTGGTCAGACTTGCTGGTGGAGCGACGGTGTCCCCGTCCGGTCGCCATACTGCTGGACGGGCGAGACGCACGTCGCTCCACTATGGGCCTCACGATGCGGCGCTTGACCGGTTACTTGCGTACTACACAGATGGGCAAGTTGCGGTAAGCGCTTTGGGAACAGAGTGTTACACTGGGGCTGAGTCGCCCCGCGGCAGACATTTAGTACAGAAACTCAGACGATAGCGAATGGCACAATTCCTGGTCAAAGTCGCCGACGAACAGGGCCATCTGCGGCAGCAGGTGGAGCACGGGTATTCCGAGGCGGAGGTCCACGACCGGTTCACCCAGCAGGGATACCTGGTGTACTGGGTCAAGCCCCGGACCTTGCTGAGCGCGGGCGGGGGCCAGTTCGGGCGGCGCGGCCGGCTGCGACAGTCGACGTTTCTTATTTTCAATCAGCAGTTTCTGACGCTGATTAAGGCGGGACTGCCGATTCTGACGGCGCTGGATCTTTTGATCAAGCGGCAGCGCGACAAGTCGCTATTACAGCTGCTGGAAAATGTGCGCGAGAGGGTAAAGGGCGGCGAGTTGCTGTCCGATGCGTTTGCGGCGCAGCAAGTGTTTCCAAAGATGTACACGACCACGCTGCTGGCGGGCGAGAAAAGCGGCAACATGGAAGAGGTGCTTGGCCGCTACATCGCGTATCAGCGCATGGTGCAAACTTTCCGCAAGAAGCTTTTGGTGTCACTGGTGTATCCGGCGCTGCTGGTTTCGGTGGTGACGCTGATGCTGATTTTTCTGATCACGTACGTGGTGCCGAAGTTTGCCGATCTGTTCAATAACCTGGGAGCGCAACTTCCGGCGATCACGGTGTTCATGCTGTCGATTGGTCTGAACGCGCAGAAGTACGCGTGGTTGGTGTTGCTGGTGGGCGGGGCGGCGATTTTTCTCTTGTGGCAGTGGAAGCAGAGCGATCAGGGCGCGCAGCGCATTGACCGGTTTCTGCTGTCGCTGCCGCTGATCGGTGAGATCCGGCTGAAGTACCAGGTGGCGAATTTTTCGCGCATTCTGGGGACGCTGCTGCAAGGTGGTCTGCCTTTGGTGCCGGCCATGGAAACAGCCGGAGAATCCATGACCAGCCGGCAAATGTTGAACGGGGTTACAGCGGCGGCGGAGCGTGTACGAGAAGGACAAAGCCTGGCGCATAGCCTGGAGGCACAGAAGTTGTTTCCCGATCTCGCGGTTGAAATGCTGGAGGTCGGCGAATCGACGGGCGCGCTGCCGGCGATGCTCGCGTCGGTGGCGGAGTTTTACGAAGAGGACGTGCAGACGGCTCTGAGCGCGGCCATGGCGCTGATTGAGCCGATGATTCTGATCATCATGGCGGTCTTTGTCGGCGGGATCTTGATTTCACTGTATATGCCGATCTTTACGTTGGGAGCGGGCGTGCACTAGAGCACTGGCGCTCGTGTGGTGACAGGGCCCCCGCTACCACACAAGACCTGAGACGCGGCAAGCCGCGTCTCTACAGAAAGGCTTTTGGAAGAAGCTGTAAACTGGAATGGGCATGGCGGATAAGAAAACATTGGTGGTAGGCGGCGGGAATGGCGGGAAGTTGGCGCCGGAAGCGGCGACCGTCCCCGACGAACTGGAACGCGCGCGTGATATCGCGCGTCGCTACCGCTGCGAGTTCGTCGATCTGAGCGATTTCCAGTTGCACCACGATCTCTTCGAGAAGATCCCCGTACACCTGATGTTCCGCTACAACTTCGTCCCCCTGGACGAGACGGCGGACGGGCGCCTGGCGATTGCGATTGCCGATCCCAGCCAGCTGATGATGATCGACGAGATCAGCCTGCTTCTCGGCAAGCGGATCGTCACCAAAGTTTCGACGCTCAAGCAGATTTCCGACATTCTGAAGAAGACCGAGCAGTCCAAGCGCGTGCTGGAAGACGCGAGCGAGGGATTCACCCTGGACGTGATCCGCGAGGACGATGCGGGGAACGACGAGACCATCTCCATCGACAAATTGACGGCGACCTCGGGCAGCGACATGAGCCCGATCATTCGTCTGGTCGACACCACGATTTTTACCGCGTTGCAGCGGCGGGCGAGCGACATCCACATCGAGACGCGGGACGACTCGGTATATATCAAGTTTCGTATCGACGGCGTGCTGACGAATGCCATGCCGCCGATCGGCAAAGAACACCACTCCACTATCATTTCGCGCATCAAGGTCATGAGCGAGCTCGATATTTCCGAGCGCCGCGTGCCCCAGGACGGGCGCTTCCGTGTGAAGTACAACGGCCGCGCCATCGACTTCCGCGTTTCGATCATGCCATCGATCCACGGCGAAGACGCCGTGCTTCGCGTGCTCGATAAGGAATCGATGAGCGAGAAGTTCAAGAAACTCACGCTCGAAGTGGTCGGATTCGACGAAGACGATCTGCGCCGCTTCCGCCGTTACATCAAGGAACCCTACGGCATGGTGCTGGTCACCGGGCCGACGGGCAGCGGCAAAACGACGACGCTCTATGCCGCCGTGAACGAGATCAAAACCGACGAGGACAAGATCATCACCATTGAAGATCCGGTCGAGTACCAACTGCGCGGCATCACCCAGATTCCGGTCAACGAGAAAAAAGGATTGACCTTCGCCCGTGGTCTACGTTCCATCCTGCGTCACGATCCGGACAAAATCATGGTGGGCGAAATTCGCGATAACGAAACGGCGCAGATCGCTATTCAATCGGCGCTTACGGGCCACCTCGTGTTCACGACCGTCCACGCCAACAATGTCGTCGATGTGCTGGGGCGCTTCCTGAACATGGGCGTCGAGCCTTACAACTTTGTGTCGGCGCTGAACTGTATTCTGGCACAGCGACTGGTTAGGGTCATCTGTGATTCCTGCCGGACGGCGGTGCATTATCCGAGCGACGTGCTCGAGGCGAGCGGCTTGGATCCGCAACAGTGGTCGCAGGTTCCTTTGTATGAAGGTCAGGGTTGCATCGAGTGCGCGGGGACGGGATTCCGGGGACGGACGGCAATTCATGAACTTCTGGATTTGACCGACCGCATTCGCGAGATGATTCTGGAGCGGAAGCCGACGTCGGAGATCCGGCGCGCTGCCCGTGAAGATGGCATGCGGTTCCTGCGCGAATCGGCGCTGGACAAAGTGCGCGGCGGATTCACCACTCTGAAGGAGATCAACAAGGTCACCTTTATCGAGACCATGCGCTGAGGCTGGTTACAATCTGCATGGCCGCAGCCCCAGTTCTGGCATCCCCGAGGGTAACTGTTCTGTTCATGAAAGTACGGGATATCATCAAGTTGCTGGAGCGGGATGGCTGGTATCTGAGACAAACGCGAGGAAGTCATCGGCAATACAAGCACCCGGTGAAGTTAGGACGCGTCACGTTGCCGGGGCATCCGAACGACGATCTTCCACCAGGCACTCTGAACAGCGTCTCTTAAACAAGCAGGATTGAAACCTTGAACTACGTTGTTATTTACGAAAAATCCGGTACCGGCTGGGCGGCTTACGTTCCCGATCTGCCGGGAGTGGTGACCACAGGCTCGACAAAAACCGAAGTCCGGTCTTTGATCCAGAAAGCGATTGAGTTCCACCTGGATGGATTGAAAGAAGACCGGCTACCCATCCCGGAGGCGAGCTCTGAAGCAGAGGTAATTTCGATCAGCAGATGACCAACTCTTCCAAACACGATCGGCGTCCGACGCTCGCCTGCGAAATCGCAGCCGACCGCGTTCTGGCGGGCCGCGCGGCGGATGCGGGGCGAATGGTGGAAATGGCATCGGCGCGGGAACTGGCGCCGGGCATGGTGGTGCCGGATTTGATGGAAGCGAATCTGCGGGACGGCACGGCCATCCGGCAGGCGATTGAAAGCGCGCTGGGAAGCGTGGGCGGGCGATCCCGCGACGTGATCGCGATTCTGCCCGATACCGCGGTGCGCGTCGTGCTGCTGGATTTCGAAACGCTCCCACCGAAGCGGGATGAAGCCGAAGCGGTGGTGCGGTTCCGGCTGAAGAAGTCGCTGCCTTTTGATCCCGCCGATGCCCGGATCTCCTATCACGCGCAGTCGACCGGCAAGAGTATGCGGGCGGTAGCGGCAGTAGTGCTGAACACGGTTCTGCAGGAATATGAATCGGCGTTTCGCGACGCAGGATACAACCCGGGGATGGTGATGCCCTCGATGCTGGCGGCGCTTGGAGCCGCGGATGCGGAACGGCCGACGCTGGTGGTCAAGGTGGACGCGCGCACCATCAGCATCGCGATTCTCGACCAGGACCAACTGTTGCTGTTCCGGACGCTGGAAAATTTGCGGGGCGTCACCATTACCGGTGAACAACTGGCGGAGGAAGTCTATCCCTCGGTGGTGTTTTTTCAGGACACCTACAAACTGAACATTGAGCGCGTGTATGTGGCGGGGCTGCCGGAAGCGGGTGGCGCCGCGCCGGCGCTGAAGAACCAATCCGGAGCGCAAGTTGAGGAACTGATCACGACGTCGCAGATCGGGTCCACCACGGGGACGGTTCCGCGCTGGCGCATGGCGGGAGTGGTGGGAGCACTGATTTCGTAAAGTCGGCTCTTAGCTCTTAGCTGAGAGCCATAAGCGGGTGGTTGTAATTTCATCAATATGCGTCTGGATATCAATCTCGCAACCCGGCCGTACGAAGATGCCCGTGAATTCTGGGTACGCTGGGGATTGGGAGTGGGGCTGCTGGGCGTGTTGACGCTCGCTCTGCTGGGCCTGGCGGTGCGCGGCTGGACGAATGCGGGAAGAGACCGCCAGAACATCGCGCAACTGCAGTCTCAGATTACGGAACGCGACAGAGAGCGGGCGACGGCACAGGCCTTCCTGGAGATGTCCGTCAACCGCAGCACGCGGGACCAGTCGCAGTTCCTGAATGGACTGATTCAACGCAAGGCATTCTCGTGGACACGCGTGTTTGAGGACCTGGAGCGGGTCATGCCGGTGAACCTGCATGTGGTCTCGCTGCGGCCGGAATTGAATGAGCAGAGCCAGATGCAACTGGATATGAAAGTAGCGGGCGACACACGCGCCGCGGCAGTGGAATTGGTCCATCGCATGGAGGGCTCCACCCATTTTCAGGGAGCGCAACTGGTGTCGGAAGGGCAGAGTGGGGAGACAGGGTCGGGAGTAATCGCTTCGGTGATTGCGATTTATGTTCCTGACTCGCCCGACAGGAGCGGAAAGTAATGCCGGACTTTGGGAATTCACGGCGCAAGTTGAAGATTGCGATTGGCGTAATGCTGGCCGCCGACGTGGTCGCGGTGGGAGTTCTGTTTTCGCCGCTGGTGGGTTCGGCGGATTCGCGCCAACTGCAATTGAACCAGCTGCGGGTGGAATTGTACAAGAAGACGCGCCAGGTGGAACCGCTGGTTGGCATGGACAAAAAGATTGTGCTCGCCAAGGATCAGATCACCGGGTTTTATAAGGACCGCTTTGCCGCGAAGGATTCCGATCTCGCGAACGAACTGGGGAAACTGGCGTCGGAAAACAGGGTCCGGATCGAGCAGGCGAGATACAAACAAGAGGATGCAGAAAGCTCCGGCGTAATTCCGGTCGCAATCGAGGGAAGTTTTTCGGGAGACTACCTGCAACTGGTGCGGTTCATCAATACGCTGGAGCGGTCGAAGGTGTTTTTTGCCGTGGATGGGGTGGACCTGGCAGGCGAAAGCGCGGGGCCGGTCAAACTGCAAATCACGATGCACAGTTATCTGCGGTCGGGTGCCTGAGTGAAACTGGGAATCGAAAACCGGGTCCAAGTCATCGCGCTGGCGATCTTAGGCGTGACAGCAGTGGCGATCGTCGCATACGAGTACTGGCCCTCGTCGTCGACGACGGCACCGACAACGGCGCAGACGAGCGTAACATCGGCCAAGCCCGGCACAAGACGCACGTCTTCGGGGAAATTGGTGCCTGTGGTTGAGCCGCGACTCGATCCTACGCTTGACTTGAACCTGCTCAGCCAAAGCGAGGAGATCAAGTACGCGGGGAACGGAAGAAACATTTTTGTCGCCGGGTCGGTGCCAATCGAGAAACCCAAGGCCAACGGTACGGATAAACAGGATGCCGGCCTGCGCCAGCCTCCGCAGATTCAACCGCCGCCCCCGATCACGCTCAAGTTTTTTGGCTTCGCCAACCGGCCCGGAGAGACGAAGAAAGTGTTTCTATCCCAGGGCGAAGACGTTTTTATCGCGGCTGAAGGCGACATCGTTGACCGGCGCTACCGCGTGCTGCACATCTCGCCCACAGCCGTAGACGTGGAAGATGTGATCAACAACAACCGGCAGAGCTTGCCCTTAACGCAAGGATGAAGGCCGAAACTGATTTGGATTTTGTAATTTTGTAATCTGTAATTTGGCAATTTGAAAGCCAGTAATTTGAAGGCAAGTGAGCGGTCATGCGGCGTGGTTTGAAATTACACAATTACAAAATTTCGAAATTACACAATCCCCAGCGCGGCTACATGCTGATCACGCTGATGCTTGCCCTGGCATTAATCACGATTGCGCTGCTGACCGTGGTCCCCGAGATTGGCCAGCAGATCCGGCGCGATCGCGAAGAGGAGATGAGACATCGGGGCACCTCGTACATGCGCGCCATTCAGCACTTCTACAAGAAGCTTGGGCGCTATCCGATGCGTGTCGAGGAACTGGAAAATACCAATAACGTTCGTTATCTTCGCAAGCGCTATAAGGATCCAATGACGAAGGATCCGGCCACCGGGCAGGAGAAGGACTTCAAGCTCCTGCATCAGACCGACATCAGCTTGAACAATGGGCCGGTATTGGGACCAACGCCTGGCCAGCAACAGCCAGGCACAAACACGCCGCCTCTCGCGAGCCTTGATCCCAGCAATCCTTCTTCAAGAGATGCTTCTTCGGGAGATGCTTCTTCGGGCGACGCTTCTTCCAGCAAGGCTTCTTCAGGAGATGCCTCTTCGGGCGATTCCGCGGATACGGAGGAGAGCTCGAGTTCACCGGGAGCCTCGCCCTCGAAATCCAATTCCAATTCCGGCTTCAACGGACCGACGTTGGGCGGCGGGCCAATTCTCGGTGTCGCCAGCGCAAGCAAAGCGAAAAGCATTCGCGTATTCTACGAAAAGAACCATTACAACGACTGGCTCTTT
>DATFVD010000595.1:0-2179 GCA_035260505.1 Terriglobales bacterium | reverse complement strand
GGCTTTTGTAAGATAGCGTCGGGGATCCCTACTTTTCCGATGTCATGAAGCAGCGCGGCAATCTCCAGGTTCTGCAGAGCCGGCTCTTCCAACCCAAGTTCCTGCCCCACGCGCATGCCCCACTCCGCCAAGCGCGTGCTGTGTACGCCGGTGTTGAGGTCCTTGAGATCCAGGAGTTGGTTGAATGCGCAGATAACCGAACTGCGTAGCGCGAAAACTTGCTCTTCCACTTGCTTGATTCTCAGGGAATCCGGGGCGCCGTTGACCGCGGGGCTCAGGGTCAGCATTGGAACACCCTCGAGAGCCCAGGCCTTACCAGGACCACCAACTACTACCGGATGACTTCCAGGCGGAAATCGCCTGATACGCGTCGAGGCGCCCGTGGTTAAGGTCGGGCGTCAGGAGACGGCCATGCGAAAGAGCGCTGGCCGCTTGCGATTGATTCAGTCCCGATTTGGCGTTCAGGAGCAGGGACGCAGTGCCGGCAACGAGTGGCGAACTGAAGGAAGTTCCGGAGGCCGCTGCATACGATCCGCCGGGGAAAGTGCTGATCACATATTCGCCCGGAGCGCCGATCCAGACGTCTGCCGAGCCGTAGTTCGAGAAGGACGACCGCGCGTCCCAGTTCGTGGTAGAGGCGACGCCCATGACGTAGCCGTTTATGGCCGCTGGGTACACGCGCGCGCTGGTGTTCTCGTTGCCGGCGGCAGCAACCAAGACTACGTTCGCGTGGTTCGCATAAGAAACCGCCTGCGACAGCGCCGGCGAAGGCATGGAGAGATCGAAGCTCATATTCACGACGTTCGCGTTGTGCTGCACGGCGTAGTACAGCGCCGCTATAATGTTCGACAGATACCCGGACCCGTTGGAGGAAAACGCCTTGAGCGGCAGGATCTTCGCGTGTGGCGCGACCAAGTGCACCACGCCTGAAGTCATGGTGCCATGACCAAACGCCCCGCAAGCCTTACCGTCAAGAATCGCGGCGGATTGCTGATCCAGGATGGCCGCGCTCTGCTGCTGCACGACTCCAGATTGTTGCCCCGTGATGGCATCGCAGTCCAACGGCAGATCCAGCCATTCCGAAGCTCCTGGCTGCTTGCGCGTAAAATCATAACCGGGGAGCAGCACGGGGACAAGAACCGGATGATTGATGTCCACGCCGGTATCGATCACGGCAACGATTCCAGTGCCGGTGACCCCGAAACCATTGTGCGCATCCGTCAGCCGAATGATTTGACCAGCTGGCTGCGCGGCATATCCGTGGGTAACGACGCTGCCAAAATAGTTCACCGTCGCGGTGTCGGTCAGCCCGTACGGCACGTTATTAATCGACGGCAGCGGGATTGGCAGGGCCTGGTCCGGCTCAACGCTCTCAATTCCCAGCAGAATCTCCAACACATTCACCACGCCGCCCACCAGCGCCTGCAGAAGATTCTCGGTCGTCGTCACCAAGTAGGTCTGCCCGACAGGCCCGTCTAGCGAGCCCTGCACTTGGCAGTTAAGGGACAAACACAGGTTTAGGACCGAGTTCAGCCCACCCGTTGTACGAACAATGTAGCGTCGTTGCTGGGCTGCGGCTGGGTTCGACGCCGCCAACATCATTACCGCAATGACCACTGCTGGGAGTAGTTTGCGTTTCATAGACTTGACCCGTCCGGGTTCTCCTGTGTCGCGAATAGTTCGTCTAAAGTCGGCTTTGGCGCGAGCCCAAATTCTTGCTTGGCCCGCCAAGGCTGCCAATAGTACGAGTGTCCCGTCCTCCCTTACGCCCCTTCGATCCGAGTACCAGTACCCCGAAGCTAAGTTAAAAACTGTATCCCCCGTGTATCCAAGCCACAATACTCAGTTTACTGTATCGCGCAGCCGTCCGAGTGTGTCCCGCAGCGATATGATCACCGCGTTCTCGTCCTCGCCGAGAAGCTTCAGCTCCAGGTCACTGCTCGACTGAATCTCTTCTCGAAACTCTCCGAACTCGTTCGTCATCGTCCGCACCACGTGCCCACGCAGGTTGGAAATGATCACCGATACATCACGTCCGGGCACGTCCGGATTTCGCAAGTCCAGCAATTGCCCGGTTACCACCAACTTGTTTCCACCCGGTTTCGCTTCAATCTGCAGGTCAACTTGATATGGCTCTGCGCGATAAAGCATCTGCCTCATTCCCGAGCCCGACGAACGA
>DATFVD010000594.1:0-2217 GCA_035260505.1 Terriglobales bacterium | reverse complement strand
CCGATACAGCGGTTGTAGACCATGTCGTTCAGGCCTTCCGCGCTGTGCGCCGTGGCTCCGACGGGGCAGACTTGCTCGCAAGGCGCGTTCTCGCACTGCATACAGGGAACGGGCTGGAAAAACGTTTCGGGATTGGCGAGCGCGTCATTGTCGTTGTTGCGCGGATCGTTTGTGCTCGTATTCGCGTTGTAATAGCGGTCGATGCGAATCCAATGCATTTCGCGGCCGCGCAGGACCTGGTCCTTGCCGACCACGGGAATATTGTTTTCAGAGACGCACGCCACGACGCAGGCATTGCAGCCGTTGCAGCTGTTGAGATCGATGGCCATGCCCCAGGCGTAGCCGGGATATTTGAATTCTTGATACAGCGAAAGGGTCTTGGGAGGAGTTTCGTCGCCTTCGTGGGCGAAACCGGGATTCTTCTTGTATTCCTCGAGCGTGCCGGTGCTGAGAATCTTGCGGCCTTCCATATTGAAATGATATTGCGTGCAGCCCAGCGAATATTCTTCGCCGGTTTTCTTGACCGATTCCGCACCGGCGGTGGCGCGCCACAGCGCGTTGGACGCGCGCACGGCATAGGCGTTGAAACCTTTGTTCGTTCCGGTGTAGCCGGCTTTACTGCGGCCGTAGCCTAGCGGAAGGACCACGACGCCTTCGGCTTGTCCGGGCACGATCCAGCCGGCGGCGGTCACTTTGCTGTTGGATAGCGCGATGTCGATGACGGTGGACACGATTTGGCCGTGCTCCCCGCCACGCGCGGCGACGGTGTGCGTTACGCCGAGATTCCATGAAGTATTGGGGCCGAACAGCGCGGCATTATCCCAGACCAGCTTGGTGACCGGCTTCGGCAATTCCTGCAGCCAGCCGTTGTTGGCGAAGCGTCCATCGTGAATGGTCGGGTCGGGGCGGAAGAGAAACTCGAGCTCGCCGGGGTTGGGCGGAGGGATCGGAGGCAGACTGGCGGCGTTGAACTTGGCCGTCGTGTTCAAGGGCGGATAGGCCGTGTTCGCAACGACACCATCATTCAGAGTCTTGCGCCAGAATTTATCGAAATCGCCGCTGGGATTAGCGGCTTTCAGCCGATTGCGCACCGCGTCGTAGCTGCTCACGCCGGGCTTGTCGCTGAAAGCGGCGAGGACCTCGTAGGTAGAATGTGTGTTGTAGAGCGGAGCAATCAGCGGCTGGATAACGCTGACGGTGCCGTCGAAAGAGCGCGCGTCGCCCCAGGCTTCCAAGTAATGCGATTCCGCCACGTGCCAGTGGCTATAGTCCGAAGTTTCGTCAAAGTGCGAGCTCACGTGCATGATGTGGGGAACTTTGCGCAGCTTGGACGTGAAATCGAAGTCGTGCGGAGCGTCATAGACGGGATTGCCGCTGAGGATCAGCAGCGTCGTGACCTTGCCCGCATCGATATCCGCACAGAGCTCGCGCAGCGATTCGAGGTTGTTGACCGGATTGGCTTCCACCGGCTCGGTGTAGTAGACCGCGTTGCCGGCGTTGCCGAGCGCTGCGTTGATGGCGTGAGCCAGCGCGTGTACTTCGGCAGGCTGCTGTTCGCCCGCGACGACCAGGGAACGGCCGTGATTTTTCTGCAGATCCCTTACTACGACGTCGAGCCATTTTTCTGCCGCCGGCGAAAGTGAGCCGCTGCCCCCCAGGCCGAGCTTGGCGGCCAGAGCGCGGGCGAACTGCTGGACTTCCAGGAAGCGAAGAGGGAGGCGGTGATCCGCGCTGGAGCCCGTGACCGACGGCGTCGGCTCGACGACGTACAAACGGTTCATTTCGCCGCCAGCGTGACCGGCGTCTGTAAACTGATCAAGCTTGCGGCCGCGGTAAAAGTCCTTCATGTAGCGGATGTGCCCCGGTCCGGTGGCGAGAAAATCAGAGTCAAGCGACAGAATGACTTCCGCTTTTTCCAACCGGTACACGGCGCTGACATAACGGCCGAAGGCCAGCCTGGCGCCTTCGCGCGCACCGTCGCTGCCTGCGGGTTCCCATTGATGCCACTTCGCCTGCGGATAAAGCTTCAGCAGGTATTGCAACTGCTCGGCGAGACTTGGCGAAGTAATCGTTCCGGTGAGAATGCGAAACCCTGCGCCGTTGGCGGCCTTGATTTCCGCGCCCATTGTTTGGGCTGCATCCAGGAACGCGGACCAGGTGCGAATCTCACCCGCAAAGGTCACGGTTTGCGCGCGATCCGGATCGTACAAATTCAGA
>DATFVD010000593.1:0-4887 GCA_035260505.1 Terriglobales bacterium | reverse complement strand
GGAACGAGCGGGCCGAGATAACGCACGATCGGGCCCATGTCGCGGTGCGTCAGCTTGAACCACGCCCGGGCAAACGCGTCGGCGAGCTGATCCGGATGCTCGTAGAAGCGCCGCGAAATCTTTTCGTAAGCAGGATCGAATCGCAAAGAGAGGTCAGTGGTCAACATGGTCGGCGCGTGACGCTTTGAGGGATCGTGCGCATCCGGCACCGTACCGTTTCCCGCGCCATTTTTCGGCGTCCACTGATGAGCACCGGCCGGGCTCTTCGTCAGTTCCCATTCGTAGCTGAACAGGTTGGTGAAGAAGTTGTTGCTCCACTTGGTTGGCGTCTGGGTCCAAATGACTTCCAAGCCGCTGCCGATCGTGTCAGCACCAAAACCTTTGCCAAATTTATTCTTCCATCCCAAGCCCTGGTCCTGGATGTCGGCGCCTTCTGGTTCGGGGCCCACGTAGTCGGCGGGAATCGCGGCACCGTGGGTCTTGCCGAACGTATGCCCGCCGGCAATCAATGCGACTGTTTCTTCGTCATTCATGGCCATGCGGCGAAATGTTTCGCGAATGTCCCTGGCAGCAGCGACGGGATCGGGCTTTCCATTGGGCCCTTCCGGGTTCACGTAAATCAGGCCCATCTGAACCGCGCCGAGAGGATTCTGAAGATCACGATCGCCGCTGTAACGCTCGTCCGCCAGCCACGTGCCCTCGGGACCCCAGTTGAGTTCTTCGGGCTCCCACACATCGGAGCGTCCGCCGCCGAAACCGAATGTTTTGAAGCCCATCGATTCGAGGGCGACGTTCCCGGCGAGAACCATCAAGTCAGCCCACGAGATTTTGCGGCCATATTTCTGCTTGATCGGCCACAACAGCCGGCGCGCCTTGTCGAGGTTCACGTTGTCAGGCCAGCTATTGAGCGGTGCGAAGCGCTGCTGGCCGGCTCCGGCGCCGCCGCGGCCATCGCCGATGCGGTAGGTGCCTGCACTGTGCCAGGCCATGCGGATGAACAGTCCTCCGTAGTGCCCGAAGTCGGCCGGCCACCAATCCTGCGAGTCGGTCATGAGCGCATGAAGGTCTTTGATCACGGCATTCAGATCAAGACTCTTGAATTCCTTGGCGTAGTCGAACTCGTCGTCCATCGGATTGGACAGGGTGGAGTGCTGGTGGAGAACCTGCAGGTCCACCTGATTGGGCCACCAGTCGCGGTTCGTGGGAGCGGAGGCTCCGTGGTTGAAGGGGCACTTGGATTCGGTCGACTGATCTTTGCCCTGAACTTTGCCCTGACCTTTGCTCTGAGATTCGGGGGAAACAGTCCCCGAGGAAGAGGCAAGTGTGTTTTCCATATGCGTTGGATTTTCCATTTGTTTTTCCTTTGAATGAGTTCAAAACTTTGGATGATCTACGAACCGACTGCGGTTCGCACAATTAGCTGCCGACGCGCTTGCTTGATTGGTTGTCCAAAAAGTATCCATACATCTCCGGAGTTAACGGGAAGCGCGCCGCGGAGCGCACTTGGTGCAGAGTCCCCGGAAAATGAGTTCGCATTCGCGAAGAATCCGCTTACCGAGGGAGCCCGGGCCAGGCCGGGGCACGTCATACCATTTAATATCCTCAACATTGCCGCAGCGGTCGCAGATGAAGTGGTGATGCTGCGTGCCTTTCGCATCGAATCGCGCGGCGCGGCCCTCGATGGCCACTTCACGCACCAAGCCCGCCTTGACCAAGTCCCGCAGATTGTTATAGGTCGTGGCCCTTGAAGAGCGCGGATCCACGCGATTTACGGCCTCGGAGATTTCCGCAGCCGTTGGGTGTCGGTTGTGTTCCAGCAAGAATGCCATCACAGCGTAGCGCTGCGGAGTGCACCGCAACCCGCTGCCATCGAAGGACCGCTTAATCGCCTCGGCGTCCATGAACTTGTTTAGACTATGTCTAATGTGAGATTTTGTCAAGATTCGTGCTTTTGGTTGTTGCCGCGAGCAGAAAGCTGGCGGATGCCGTATTGAGTATCTTCATCGAGTGTCCTCCCTTTTACACTTCCACGTTCCCGTTTCTCGCTCTGCTTGGTCCAAAGGCTGGGCCTGAGTAAAATAGCGAAAAGCGGCTCTTGGAAAGCCGCGCAGGAGACTCAATGGCTTCCGGCGCCGTCACGAGCACGATTCCCGAGCTTCCTAACCACAAAGTCAAGATCAAGAAGCCGGGCCAGCGCGCCTGCAACGAGAAAAACGAAAAGGGCAAGTTCTGCGGCGGACACCTGAAACGCTGGTTCTACGCCGCCGACGTGCTCGAACAGGAATGCGGTGATGTGGAGAAAGCCTGGGGAGCGGACGCCGAAGTGTATCGCTGCGAATTCTGCCAGACGCTCTACCTGCCTAATGCCGAGGATGCGCGCGGGATGAACGTCGCGGGCCCTGGGCAATATTCGATTTTCGGTTTTGTTGTTCTCCCGAAGGACGAAAAGAAAACGTAGAAAGGCTAGGCGACAGGTGGCAGGTCTCAGGTGGCAGGAAAATCGTGCTCTGACGCCTAAGACCTGACACCTGACACACCGTGAACGTTTCCGACCTCATCTACGACTGGAATGCTCTCTATCCGAAGTCGCTGCATCCGCCGGGACCGGTGCGCCTGACCGATGAAACGCTGCGTGACGGTTTGCAATCGCCTTCCGTGCGCGATCCGTCCATTGATCAAAAGCTGGAAATTCTGCACCTGATGGAGGCGCTCGGCATCAACACGCTCGACCTCGGACTTCCCGGAGCTGGCGCGCGCGCGGTCGAGCACGTCACTGCGCTCGCGCGCGAAATCGTCGCCAACAAAATGAAGATTACGGCGTACTGCGCCGCCCGCACCGTTGAGAACGACATTCGCCCCATCGCGGAGATCGTCCAGAAAACCGGCCTTCCTATCGAGGTTGCTGCATTTATTGGGTCGAGTCCGATCCGACGCTATGCCGAGGGCTGGACCGGCGACTTCCTTCTTAGGACCACTGAAGAAGCCGTCAAATACGCGGTTTCGCTTGGTCTGGAAGTCATGTATGTCACCGAAGACACCACGCGCTGCGATCCGGAAACCGTGAAGCAGCTCAACTCGGCTGCCATAAACTACGGCGCACACGCTCTGGTGCTCTGCGACACCGCTGGACACGTCACGCCCGTGGGCACGGTCGCGCTCGTTAAGTTTGTTCTTGAAGAGGTGGTCAACCCTTCCGGGGCGAAGATTCGCGTTGACTGGCATGGCCACTGCGACCGGGGATTAGCAACCGCCAACGCGATGGCGGCTTTGGTGGCGGGCGCGGATTGTGTTCACGCCACCGCCCTGGGCATAGGAGAACGCGTTGGCAACACGCAGATGGATCAGATGCTCGTCAACTTGAAGCTGATGGGCATCGCGCCCTGGGATCGGCAGGACTTGACCAAACTGAAGCGCTACTGTGAGGCCGTCTCCGCTGCGACCGGCGTTCCGATTCCGGCGAACTATCCGGTGGTTGGCGGGGACGCATTCCGCACCGCAACAGGCGTTCACGCCGCTGCGGTTATCAAGGCGTACAAGAAAAAAGATATTAAACTTGCGAATGCAGTGTATTCCGGAGTGCCCTCGCATTACTTCGGCCTGGAACAAACCATCGACATCGGCCCGATGAGTGGGAAATCAAATGTTCTTTTCTGGCTGGAGCGCCGCGGCCTTCCGGTGAACGACGAAGTAGTCGAGCGGATATATAAGTACGCCAAATCGAGCGACCACACCCTGAGCGAAGCGGAAATCATGGAGTGCGTGCAGGGGTTGTGAGTGTTATCGCGATTTTTCGCGAACAATCGCACGCATAACTAACAGTCAAACCTTCTTGCGCTTCGCTTGCGATTCTGTAACGTCGGTGCCGGCGACATTATGCTTAAAGAGTCTGCGGTTGGGTTCTCCTAATCCGGGAGGCTCAGGAAACGGTTTTGACTGACCGAGCAAGAGACTGGAAAGCAGGAAGTCAAGCAGTTGTACCTGATAATCGGAATCCTGTGCCCTGGCATCCGCCAATTCTTTCGACCAGAGTGCTTCCGTAACCTCCGCACCCGTCAGCACGTTTCTTAGATTAAGTCGGTAAACCGATTGGCCCGTCCAACTGCGGTGCAGGAACAGATGGGGCTCTTCATAATAGATAAACCACTTGTCTTCCATCTGTCGGGGGATAAGTCCCATTTTTAAACGGTCAAACTCCTCGGTGTCGAAAATAGCCTGGTATGGAAGAGCGACCCCTTCTTCGAACGGCTCGTGCTTCCAAGATGTCGCTCTTGCCGCCATATCGTAGAGAATAAAACAAGTGTGTCGAAGTGTGTTAGTTGATGTAATTGGCGATTTCACTCACGACCGCATCCGGATACACCATCTTGCTTCTAGTCCGGCTCCCGCGCCAGTTCCGGACTCGGCTCCGTCTCTCCCTCTAACTCCTTATGCCGCGCCGCCCGCTGTTCATTCAGCATCTGCGTTGCCGATGCCAATTCCGCGCGGCCTTCTTTCTCGCGTCCCATGCGCACCAGCACCTGCCCGCGCAGATATCGCGCGCTGGCGTTCCCGCTGTCGAGGCTGATGACCTGCTCCAGTTCCGACAGTGCCGCGGCGTAGTGGCGCTGGCGTTCCTCAAGCTTCGCCAACCCCATCCGCGAGTTGATCCGCTGCGGATCGAGCTTGAGCGCGTTGCGATAACTCTTCGATGCTTCGTCTTCGTTCCCCGTCGTCGATTCCAGACTCCCCAACTGCTCGTAACTAAACGGCACGTCCGGCTCCAGCGCGATGTCCTTATGAAACTCCTCGCGTGCCCGGTCATAATCCTGCTTGTGAACATACGCCAGGCCCAAATTAAAGTGGACGAACGGCAGCTTCGGATCGGCCTGCGCCGCCGCTTCCAACTCC
>DATFVD010000592.1:0-7330 GCA_035260505.1 Terriglobales bacterium | reverse complement strand
CGCGAGCAGGGAATCGGTGACCTTGGCCATGGCACTGACCACGACTACGGGGCGGTCCGCCAACCGGCCCTGGACGATGTGCGCCACGCGCTCGATCGCTTTCGCATCCTGTACGGAAGTCCCGCCGAACTTCATGACGATCATGGGCGGGACTGCTCCCCGGCGCGGACAGAAAATGCACCACAGAGACGCAGAGACACAGAGAAGACCTTAACCAGGGAGTTAAGTCCTAGGTCGTTCAATGGATGATCACCATTCGGGAAAGCAGCCCTAAATGAGGCGTCGTTCTTAAAGCGCCGAACTGCGCAGACAAGATTCCGCTTTCCTCTGTCTCTCTGTGTCTCGGTGGTGAACCCAGTTTTCACCCTATATATCCCTTCGCCTTGAGAAGTTCGGCATTCAGCAAGGCAGCGCCGGCGGCGCCACGAATCGTGTTGTGCGACAGGACGGTGAACTTCCAGTCGAGAACATTGCACTTGCGCAGCCGTCCGACCGCGGTGGTCATGCCTCCGCCGAGGTCAACGTCGAATCGCGGCTGCGGACGATCCGCCGCGGTCATGTACAGCACGGGTTGCTCGGGCGCGCTCGGCAGGTGCAGTTGCTGCGGTTCGGCGCGAAAATCATTCCAGGCCGCGATGATCTCCTCCGGCTTCGCTTTCTGTTTCAGTCGAATCGAAACCGACTCGGTATGGCCGTCTTCCACCGCGACGCGATTGCATTGCGCGCTCATGGCAAAAGGAGCGGGGTCGACATGAGAACCGTTCAGCGTCCCCAGTAACTTTTGCGTCTCCTCTTCCATCTTTTCTTCTTCGTTGGCGATGTAGGGGACGACGTTGCCGAGAATATCGAGCGAAGCCACGCCCGGATATCCGGCGCCGCTGACCGCCTGCATGGTCACCGCCATCACCGTTTCCAGCGTGAACCGACGATGCAACGGAGCCAGGGCGAGTACCAGTCCAATGGCGGAACAGTTGGGGTTGGTGACCGCAAAGCCGCCGGACTTGCGCCGCCAGGGTTGGGTTTCAATCAGCTGGATATGATCGCCGTTGACCTCGGGAATCACCAGCGGAACGTCGGCCTGCATGCGCAAGGCGCTTGAATTAGAGACGACCGCACAACCGGCGGCGGCGAACTGCGGCTCCAGTTCGCGGGCGATCGAAGAGTCGAGGGCGGCAAAAATAATCTTTGGCGCGCCTTCGGGCTTAGCGGCCGCAACCGTCATCCTGGCAACGTTCGCGGGAATGGCAGTTTTCAAGCGCCATCGCGCAGCTTCGGCATAAGGCCGGCCTTCGGAACGGTCGGAAGCGGCAAGCCATGCGACTTCGAACCACGGATGACGCTCCAGCATTTGAATAAAGCGCTGGCCGACGATGCCGGTGGCACCAAGGATTCCTACAGGGAGTTTGTTCGACATGGTAAGTTGTGATTTTATACCAGCAAAAATCTGGGCAGGGAATGCCGCCGCGGGCACCACGGAAACAGCTGCGGAAAAACAGCCTGGAACCTAGGATCGGCCGGGGCCGAGCTCAGTCGGAAACGAGTATTCGTTGAGAGGTCCGAACTTGCGTTTTTCGGCGTAGATGCGCCAGCGGCGCCATACGATCCGCAAACTGGCCATCACCGGGATGGAGAGATAGACGCCAAGGATTCCGGCAATTTCGCCGCCCGCGAGAATGCCGAACAAAGCCGCCAGCGGATGCAATTCCACACTGACTCCCATGACGCGGGGAGAGATTACGTAATCCTGAATCAGTCGCCAGACTAGCAAGAACAACAGCAGGAAAGCCCAATGCTGATATCCCGCCAGTACGGCGACGGTCATCATCGCAGCGCCTGCCAGCAACGGTCCGGCAAGGGGGATGAACTCCAGCGCGCCTCCGGCGGTGCCGAGCATCAGCGCGTAGGGAACTCGCATCGCACCCAAAAACACGGTGTATGCCACCAGCGACAGCGCCGCCAGCGTCAACTGGGCGCGAATGAATTGGGCGAGCATCTGATTCAGGTCCTGGAACACATCCTGCAGAAACTCGCGCTGCGTGCGCGACTGCACCAGCGACAACAGGACTTCATGGAAGCTGCCACCGTCGCGCAGAAAAAAGATGGCGAGGATGGGCACCAGAAACAGCACCCAAACCTGCTGCGCCGCTTCGGCCGCGCGAACGCCGATATGCTGCGCCAGACGAGACAAGTCGTCCCTCCGGCTCAACAAGAAGGCCTGGATACGTTTCTGGGTATCCACGCTCCAGTGATGTTGGGTTCCGAATCGTGCGGCAAGCTGTCCGATTTGACCGGAGAGCTGACCGGTGCTGGCCTTATCCATAAGCCCGGGCAGCGATTCTCCCAGGCGGGCGCTTTGCCGGGCAATCCTCGGGCCGACCAGAAATCCGACCAATCCCAGCCCAACCAGAAGCAGGAGGTAAATAATCGTGATCGACCAGACACGGCTGCGGACCAGCTTCTCCAGTCGCTCCACCGCGGGATTAATCAGGTAGGCAAAAAAAATGGCAAAGAGGAAGAGAATCAGCGTCCGCCGCGCTGCATAGAGGAAGCCTAGGCCCAGGGCGAACAGAAGGGCCGTAAACAAAACACGCGACGTGCGTGAATCAAGAATCGTCAAGAGTTATACCCGGCCGGTCCGGTCACGAACGCGAAAGACTTCTTCTCAAGCGCCAATCTATCGTATCGCCTGAGATAGCGGGCGATCCAATTCCGAAAGGGGCTGACCTTCAGCGGGGTGCTGCCTTGCTCGGCTCCCGCTAATCGCGGACCACTTCGGTGTTCTCGCCTACAATGGACATCCTCATCACTTTCCATTGATCGTCGAGCCACAGCTGCCACGTCCCCGCATCGTTCTTCAGTTCCACTTTGTTCAGTTCCTGCTGCGCTCCCTTCAGCGTCACCTTTTCCTTGCCCAGGGACTCCGCGCTGAGCGCCGCCGAAGAATGCTGGTGCGGGTTCAAGGTTCCGAACTGGGCACGCTGCTTGGGAGGGCACACCACCTGCCCTTTATCCTGTTTGCAGGCCGCGCCTAGAAACTTCCAGGCCAGTACTTCGCGGTGAACGAAGAAGTAGTCGTCCAGGATGCTGGTCGATGCCGGCAGCAGGTAGGGCTGTTCGTGTTCTTTTTCCTGCGGTCCGGCGCTCCACTTCTGAGTCAGAAAATCAGAATTCGGAACTACCACAGATTCTGCCTTCTCCGGGCTGAGTTCCTTCCACTCGTAACGCCGGATCTCCCCGGTCGCGGTAAGGCGCATCTCGGAGGATTGCACGTCCTGTGTAGGAGCATTTTCCGTCTTGAACTCGGAATTAATCACGCTGCCGTTGTTGGTCTGATAGATAGAAAACGTCTCAGTTCCAACCCGGTGGCCGTTCTGGAACACGCCGAAAGAACCCGAGTCGACATTCTTCCCCTCGTGTTCCTTCTCTTTCTCCTTCTCCTTGGGCATGGGAGCGGCGGATGCCGCAACGCACCAAACCAGCGCCATCGTGAACGCCATCATGAAAATGTGCAGCCGATAACACAACTTCAATGTGATTCTCCTCTTCCGAAACCTGTGAGATCAATGGGGGATGAGCCCGGCCCCGCGTCTTCCGGAGTTCCTTTAAGTTGCAATGCGCCTTCAATCTCGACGCAGATAGAACCCAATTGTTTGCCCGTTGTCTCTATGACCAGACTCGCCTGCCGATAGAAGGGAAGGCGTTCCGCGTACAGTTTGGCGAACTGCTTCGGACCCTCTCGGAGCGGCCGTTCCACGCCATCCGTCAGGCTCCGTCGCCAGAGTTCGGCTGCGGTCGCTTCCAGAAAAACCGATGGCCACTGGCGAAGCAATTCGCGGTTCATTTCCTGTACGAAAGCCCCACCGCCGAGTGCGACCACGCGGTTGCGTTGCAGCGGCTCGGTCAGCAGATCGCGAAGCGCGCTGGTCTCGGCGAGCCGAAAACCGGGTTCCCCCCTGTCACGAAAGATCTCGGGAATGGTTTGCCGCTCACGGTACTCGATGCGGGCATCCAGATCCACAAAATCCCAGTCCAGCCGCCGCGCAAGTTCCTGTCCCACGCTGCTCTTGCCGGAAGCCATGAATCCCACAAGAAACACCGCGTGCACTCCCATGGCACTCCATGGCACGTAAGGGCGATTCTGCCACCCCGTGCCCATCTGCTCCCAATGATTTTCTTGGTTCAGCGTTACTTGGGTTTAGCGTTGCTTGAGGCGGATTTTACCACTGAAAGAGCGCAGCACGACTTCCGATGCTGCCTTGCCGACCGTGCCAAAGAAGGAACGTCCCGCTTCCACGGAAAACCGGGAGTGCTTCGGTTGGAGAGGAAAATCGTGTTGCACTCGGCCCATCACGGAATGGGCACTGAAATCGGCCGATACATCCGCCGGAACCAGGGCCTCGATGTCACCGGTGTGGGTGGTGAACTTATAATCGCCACCGGACCCGAAATCGCCATCGTAGAAAATCTTTCCGCTACCCGAATTCGCCTGCACCAACGGTCCCGTGACCGACTTCAAATGGACGTCTCCGCTGATGGAAGCGATCTCAACATGGCCGTTGCGAATGTCGGTCAGCGTGATCGGGCCGCCCATCGTCCGGACGTGCACGTGACCATTATCCACATTGCGAATATTCACCACAGCATCCGCACCTTCCAGGGTTAAATCTCCCTGCAAACGCTCCGCCGACAGTGGACCGGTCGAAGAACGGAGATTCACCGTAGCGTCGGGCGGAATCAGCAGTTCGTAGTCAACCTTGCCCATTTGCTGGTCAGCGCCCTGCAGCAGGTGCGACGCGATTTGAATACGGTTGCCATTTTGCTGCTTGTCGACTTCTACGGAGTCTGACTTGAGCGTGGCGGTCACCACAACCTGGTTGGCGCTCCCGGGCTTTACCGAAATTGACCCATACTGTGTATCCACGGAAACGTTCGCTTTCGGGCCGACCGTGAAACGGAATTCCTTCTTGGTCTCCGCTAAGGCGGCTGCCGACAGACAGGTTACCAACACCAGAGTTATGACTGCGGTCTGCTGCTGAATGGTCAATTGCTGAAGACTTGCGCTCCAAAGACTCGCCATAAAACTGCCGCCCCCTGCGGCCCGGAAACTCCGGTCCGCCCTTCCCCTATTGAATGCGATCTAACGCTATCTGGTAAAGAAGTGCTTTCTGCTGATACGCATCCATCAAGTGCTGCCGGGCATCAGCATCCTCTGGATTCTGATCCACATATGCCTGCGTCTCCCGGATGTCGGCATTCACCGCGCGCAATTGATTTTCATAGGTTGCCCGCATGGAAGGGGCACGGGTCGAAACTTCACTCAGAAACTGTTGATCCTCGGCGCTCGGCTGGGGTCCCATTGCGGATGATACTACCGCTATATTATCCGCCACCTTTGGGGATGTCTGCGCCAGCTGTGGAGGGGCCGGGGTAGGCACCGTATGCGAGGCGGGCGTGGGAGTCTCCGGGGCGGGGGATTTCGCTGGAGTTGCGGGAGCTTGCTGCTTCGCCAGCGGTGGGGCTGGCTTGTGATTGACGAGGTAAGAACCTGCTGCCACAAGCGCAGCCGCGACCGGTGCCAGCCACCACATGCGCCATCGCGGCCGTTGGGAGCTTGGGACAAGCACGGGCCGGGTAGGTTGGGGCTCGCAGATGAGGTTTTCGGCGCGCAATTCAGCCGCAATTCGCACCCATACCCTCGACGCAGGTTCTTCCGTTCCCGCCAGTTGCCGGGCTTCGCTCGAGATCAGCTTCAGGTCCGAGATCAAATCCGAGCAAGCTGAACAGGACTTGACATGAGCATCAAAATCGGTCGGAAACGCACTGTCCGGAGTGCCGTCCAGGAACTCCGGCAGAGCCCGCTCTACATCGGAACACGTCATAGCCACTCTCTCCCAAATACCGCAACTTACTCTAGCCAGTCTTGGCCTTTTCGGCTCTCATGAACTTCAGATAATCCCGCAGCTTCAATCTCGCCTTGTGAAGCTGCGACTTGCTGTTGCCGATCGAACACCCCACCATTTGGGCGATTTCATTATGCTCGAAGCCTTCAACATCGTGCAGCACAAACACCGTTCTATAGCCCGGCGGCAGCCGGTCAATCGCTCGCTGCAATTGCAGCCGATCAATGGATCCGGTCAACTTCACATCCTTGGTACCGAATTCTTTCCTGGGAGCCTCGTCGTCGGCTTCCAGAGTCTCTTCGAGCGATACCGCCGGCAGGCTCTTCTTGCGCAGTTGCATCAGGACAACATTCACCGTCATGCGATGCAGCCAGGTGGAAAAGGCCGACTCGCCGCGAAAGGTACCGATCTTGCGAAACAACTGAAGAAATGCTTCCTGAGCCAGATCTTCGGCCTGCGCGGGATTGGAGACCATGCGTAAACATAGCGAGTACACGCGACGTTTATGCAGGTGATACAAGACTTCGAATGCTGCTTCGTGGCCTTGCTTCGCCTGCTCAATGGCTTCTGTTTCGGTGATGCGTTGCTTCGGGTCGGTCAAGTCGCCTTTTCCGGCCGCTACTGCTTCAGATGCGGCTTCAAACTCTTTCCGTTGTACGAATTTGACGGGGGAGTCGCAGAGGCGCTCTCGACCGTTTACTTAGTTGCCAGAATACCAAAAACAGTAGCCTGCCGGATAAGCCAGCCCGCCAAAGTACCCCGCAGGCCAGACACAAAAATCACTTTCGTAATACCCCCGTCCCGCCTCAACCCTCCCGTAGAGACGGGGCTTGCCCCGTCTGGCCTGCGCCCATCTCACTTCGGCAGGAGACGCGGCAGCCGCGTCTCTACGGGAAAGTATCGCGCCTATGCCTTTGCCGTGATCGTCTCCAGCCCATGTCCGTGTGGACCGGTTTCGCGAATCCGCAACAGAATGGCGAAGGTAAGCCCAACGAAGCCGAGGATCGAGAAGATCCACATGCCGAGCCCGTATCCTCCCGGATTGTCCAGTCCGGCGTGGGAGTAGTCGTTGGCCTTGCCAATCAAAAGGTTCAAGATGAAAAAACCAACCTGCTGAATCAGCGTCATCAACGCATAAGCGGTACCCAGCCGGGACTGGCCCACGATATATGCGACCGAGGGCCACATCACGGCCGGAATCAGCGAGAACGCGATCCCCATCATCGACATCGTAATCAACAAAAGTACTGGAAAAGTAAGATGCAGCAACGTGAAATGCCAAGCGGTAATCCATGGGACTGCGAACGTCACCACTCTGGATGCCGAAAGATACGCTGTCATCAGGTAAACCGGCATAAGCAGCACGGACCCAATCATCATTAAAAGCGCTCGCTTGGCGACCTTGTCAACCATCAACCCAAAGAGCGGAG
>DATFVD010000591.1:0-4077 GCA_035260505.1 Terriglobales bacterium | reverse complement strand
AGCACACAAGTTATTGCCATGGTTTCTCGGCTCGGTGGCGTTGTTCCTTGTGCTGCTGGCGTTTGCCATGCGCAATCTTCCGTTTCCTCCAGCGGCAGTTTCCGCGGGACCTTCTTCGTCATCTTCGCCGTCATCCTCTTCTTGGCGCGAACTGGCGAAGAGTCCGGCGATGTGGATTTTCGCCGCTATCTTCTTTCTGTATCCCGGAGCGGAAACGGCAGTGGGCGGATGGATCGGCTCCTATGTTTCGCGGTTGGGACTGCGCGGCGCTGCGATGGCGTCCATGATGCCGGCATTTTTCTGGTCGGCGCTGACGGTCGGCCGGGCGCTCGGAACGGTTTTTCTGCGTCACTTTTCGGAACGCAGCGTTTTGCGCGCAGGCTACGGAGCGGGAGCAGCGGGTATCGGACTGATGCTCTGGGCTCCGACGCTCACCGGAGTAATAGGCGGCGCGCTGATTACGGGACTCGGTTTCGCAGCGTTGTATCCCATCACCGTGGCCCGGCTCTCGCAACGCTTCGGCGTCGCCGCTCGCAGTATTGGTCCAGTTTTGTTCTCGCTGGCGGCAGTAGGGCCTGCCGTCATTCCCTGGATGGTCGGCGTGATCTCCCATTCCACTGGCCGACTAGGGGCTGGATTGTTGGTGCCGCTGGCGGCGACGGTGATTCTGTTTCTCATTCATCTTTTTGAGTGGTGAGTCGGAGGGCCATTCGTTACGCCATTGTGAGTATGGTAGGTCGTGAACATATTCGTCTCATCTCCACAGTCAGGAAGCGTTAACTTCCTTTTTCCCGCTCGTAAGGTTTTTGCATGTACCTGCGGCATTCTTCGAGCGCGCCCTGGGTATTGTCATTCGTCTGGATGGCCTGCCGGTATTCATTGACAGCGCGTTCCCGCTGCCCGGTTGTGTCGAAAATTTTTCCCAGTTGCAAGTGGCTCCAAACCTCGGTCCATCGCGGCTCGCCGTCACCATTCAACGATTCGCGGTAGGCGTTCGCCGACGCCTGATAATTCTTCTGCAGGAAAAACACTTCGGCAATCCGGTAGTGCGCCAGCGAACTGTTCTTGTTGACTTCGAGCGCCTTGTTGAATTCGCTCAGAGCTCCCGCCAGATCGCCTTGCTGGGTCAGGCCCTGTCCGCGCACGATGGATGACCGCAGCTTGATATCGGTGGAATTTGTCAGCACCCGGTTTCCGGGATCGATCGTGATTCGTCGCGGACGTCCAAAGGTTTCCACCGAAAACGGGGAATCGGTGCCCACCACCTCAATGCGTTTCTCTTCCGTTCTCCCATCGGTGTCGATTCTCAAATTTACCGGCATGCGGAACAGATCAAGATCCTGCGTGATCGCGCCGACAATTCGGAAGCCCTTGTTAGTGCCCAGCCGGTAGACCGTGTATTTGGCCTTGAACTCCGGGGCGCTCGTCGAGTCCAGCCACTGCGAGTAGAACCAGGTTAGCTTTTGGCCAAACACATGCTCACTAAGCTCGCGGAAATCATCGGTGCTGGCCGATTTGCCTGCATATTTCGTAGCGAAGTCGCGCATCAGCTTCAGGTACTTGGGCTCGCCGACAACCCAGCGCAGCATGTGCAGGATCATGGCGCCCTTGTCGGTGACCAGAGACTGAAATTCGGGAGAAAAGTAATCCAGCTTGGCGGCGCTCGAAAGCGGCACGCTGTCATAAGCCAGCGCGCCTACCGACATGTCCTTCACCATCTCCTCGAGCCCCGCTTCACCAGCCGCGCTCTCCACGTACCGCGCCTCGGAGTAGCGCGCGAAGCCGTCGCTGATCCACCAGTCATCTTTCGATGCCGGACTCACCGAGGCGCCCCACCACTGATGGGCAATCGTGTTGGACAGCAGCCGGTAGTTGACCTTCTCCGTGATCGCGCGGCTCGAAAGCGCCGCGATTTCAGGCGCCCATGCCGTGGGCACGGTGTCGTCCGGAAGCTCAACTACTTTTAAGCGCGTCGAGGTTGCGTTCCCGTACTGCGTGACGAAGTACGTGAACGCCTTAACAGCCGTCGATGCGTACTCCGCCCCCAGATTCTGGTGATTCGGCTTGAAGAACAGGTGCAGGTCGATACCCGCTTCGTCGCTTTTGAACTCCTGGAATGTGCCCGCAATGATCGTTCCCGGAAAACTCGGCTTGTCCCAGACAAAGGTGAAGGTCTTGGAGTTCGCGAGCGCAGTCTTCTTTGAAACTGGAGTTGCCGCCGCCGCTGTCGGCGATTCCTTCCCGCTGCCGATCACCACCATGTGCGCTGGGACGGTAACGCTGATCGTCGAAGTAAAGCGATTGACGCCGTATCCTGCGACCGGAAACCACAGGCCGGAATAAAGCAGGTAGCTGGTGTCCGCGCCGACGTAGGCGAGCTTCAATCCCTGAACCGGGCTCTCATCGGCACTTTCGAGCGTACCTTCATATTCGAAATTGAACGTGCTGCTCGCGTTTTTTGCCAGGCCGCTGTTGAGCGCGAAGCGCACGGTCGAATCCTGCGTGTTGCGCTCCGGCGTGAGTGGCTTGCTATTCGCGTCCGTAAGCTTCGTGATGCGCAGCCCGTTGTTCAATTGAAACGTGGCCACGCTAAGGTCTTCGAGCGCCGTCACCTTTACCGTGGCGCGCGCGGTGAGCTTGTGAGTCTGGGGCAGGAGTTCGACGACGATCTGGTAGTCGTCTACTCGCAGGCGAGTTTTCTCGGCCGCCAGGGCTGGCTGGTTCGCTGCCGAGATAAGAAAAAAGCACACAAACAAAGTAACGGTAAAACCGGGCGCCCAGCGCGCCGGTCGAGAGTGGCAAAGCTTCAAGTAGAGTCTCCTGGCAGGGCTACAATTTCTATGATGTTGATTTTCCCGCAAAAGATGCTGGGAGGACAAGGGTCGGGGTAATTGTTTACTCGCTGGCGACAATGCTGGCCGGCCACTCCGGTCCGCCCATGCGCCAGTCTGGCCCGGTTCGGTGTATACTTTCGCCCGGCTTGCAAGCCGTTGTTCCACCCTGCCTTGATCGGGAGGCTTCCATGACTCGCGCAGCGGTCCGCAGTTTGATTTTATTGCTCACCGGATTAGTAACCGTCTCAACCCCAGCCTTGTTTTTCGCGCAAACCTTTCAACCGCAGACGCGCCTGGGCGCGAACTTACCTGGAGACACATGGGAACCAGCCATTGCCGCCGATCGATATGGGCACGTTTACGTGTTAATCCCGGATTTCCCGCCAAGCTGCAAGGGTTGCCCCAGTTCGATCGCCGATCTCGTGGTTTCGAGCGACAACGGCAAAACCTGGTCGGCGCCGCGCGTGATTGCCGACCCAGGTTCGGGACAGATCGACGTCCAGGTCAAAGTTGATCCGATGGACGGGAAAACCGTGTACGCGTCCTGGCTTCAGAACAACAAGAGCCTGATTGAAGTCGCCAAGTCAACCGACTTCGGCCAGACCTGGACCACGGTGATCGCCAACTCAACCAATGCTGGCACCGACAAAGATATCCTGGCCGTCCGCGGCAATGATGTCTATGTCGCTTACGATCACGCGCAGACGGTGTGGTGCTCATCGTCCCACGACGGCGGGGTGACTTGGACCTCGGTAAAGGTCAATGCCAACGCGCAATTTGGATGGTCACTCACCGGCGGCGGTACGGTCGATCCCGCCGGCAACGTTTACTTTTCCTGGGACGGTTATACGCAGAATGGCGGAGCCAAAGGCCCGGTGAATCTCTACGTGACCAAGTCGTCTGATGGCGGCCAGACCTGGACCCCGACTCTGCTGGACGTCTCCAGTGCGCCGCCCAATTGCTCCGCCTTCAGCTGCGGATGGGCGTTTCTCGGTCCCGGCATTGCCATGACCTCTGACGCAGCCGGCCAGCTCTATGTGCTGTGGAACTCGGGCACCATTGACGGCGGCCCGGAGCGAATCTACTTCTCTACTTCTACTGATCAGGGCAACACCTGGAGTCCGAAAGCCGATGTCTCGCTTGCTCCTTCCGGAGTTGACCATGCCTTCCCGTCGGTTGCGGCGGGCGCGGCCGGGGACATCCGCATCGCCTGGATGGATCAGCGCAATGAACCGCACTGGAA
>DATFVD010000590.1:0-12203 GCA_035260505.1 Terriglobales bacterium | reverse complement strand
ACAAAGTAGCCCATCGTTTGTAAGGTGATGCCGCCGACGATCAACGCGTGTCCGAGCGGGTCGGTGAACAGGGGACGAATAAAGCCCGGGTTGAGGAGTTGCATCAGGACCACGATCGTGGGCGGCAGGGCCATGAGCAGGACCATGGTGAGGCGTCCCTGGGCGGTGTGAACGCGGACCTGGCGCAGGATTTTAAAGCGTTCGCGGATGACATAAGAGAGGTTGTCAAGAATCTCGGCCAAATTGCCGCCGGTTTCGCGTTGCAACATCACTGCCGTCACGAAGAACTTGATGTCGACCAGAGGGATGCGGTCGGCCAGGTTGAGCAGGGCGTCGCGCACGGGGAGCCCGAATTTCTGTTCTTCGTAGAGTTGGCGGAATTCTCCGGCAACGGGCTCGGAGACCTCGTTGGCAATCATTTCGAGGGCGGTGGTAAATGCGTGTCCGGCGCGAACGGCGCGGGCGAGCGTATCGATGGCCTCGGGAAACTTCTCCTCAAATTTCTGGAAGCGACGGGTCCGCATATGGGAGGCATAAGCGTAGGGGATAAAAAAACCGAGCAGAGCGCCGACCCAGCCGAACACCAGATTGCCGCCGGCGACGAAAGCGATGACGGCCATCACGAGGGCCGAGACGGCACAAAGCATCAGGAAGTTTCCGGCGCGAGCATCGATGTTTCCCTGCGCCAGCATTTTCTGCAGGAGAGAGACGCGCTCGGAGCGGCGCAGAAAGGTGTCGAAAGCCGGAATCCGGCTGAGCAGTTCGTCGCGAAGAAGGGCCACGTTCGGCACGGCCTGTTCGGTTGTCTTCTTAACCGTGGAGAGGCGATCGCGGAGAACACGAGCCTGGGCTTCGCGCTGATCGTACAAAGACATGGCGACAAAGACCGCCACCGTGACCACGACAAACACCAGCAAGGCGATAACGAACAGCACTGCTAGACCTCCATCCGGGACTCGAATAGGGCGGGGCTGAGGCGGCAACCGGCGGTGGCGAGGCGCTCGGCGAACTTTGGGGGGATGCCCGTGGAACGGAAGACGCCGCGGACCTTCCCGCTCTCGTCAACCCCGGTGCGGTCAAACACAAAAATGTCCTGCAGGGCAATCATGTCGCCTTCCATCCCGGTGACCTCGGAAATGGTGAGCACTTTGCGCGATCCGTCGGAAAGACGCGCGACCTGAACTACGGCGTGGACCGCGTTGGCAATCTGATGGCGAATGGCGCGCTCGGGAATGTTCAGGTTCGCCATGGAAACCATATTTTCGATTCGGGCCAGGGCATCGCGCGGCGAGTTGGCGTGTACGGTAGTGAGCGAACCCTCGTGGCCGGTATTCATGGCCTGAAGCATGTCGAAGGCTTCTTCACCCCGGACCTCGCCTACCACAATGCGATCGGGACGCATGCGCAGGCTGTTGATGACGAGCTGGCGCATGCGGACGGAGCCTTTGCCTTCGATGTTGGGAGGACGGGTCTCGAGACGGACTATGTGCTCCTGCTTGAGCTGTAATTCGGCTGCGTCCTCGATGGTTACGATGCGCTCCGAGTTCGGGATGTAGCCGGAAAGGACGTTGAGGACCGTGGTTTTGCCGGCGCCTGTTCCTCCGGAAATGATGACGTTCAGGCGACCCTTGACTACGGCGGAGAGCAGTTCCAGCATGGGCTCGGTCAAGGTTTTGTTCTCGAGCATGTTGCGCGCGGTGACCGGATCCCGGCCAAAGCGGCGGATGGAGAGGCAGGCTCCGTCGAGGGCCAGGGGCGGAATGATGGCGTTGACGCGAGAGCCATCCTGCAGGCGGGCATCCACCATCGGCGAAGATTCATCGACGCGGCGCCCGATGCGGGAGACGATGCGGTCGATGATCTGCATCAGGTGCTGATTGTCCTTGAACGACAAACCGGTGATTTCGAGTTTGCCGGCGCGTTCGACATACACGCGATCGAAGCGATTGACGAGAATGTCGGAAATCGTGGGATCTTTGAGAAGCGGCTCGAGCGGGCCCAGGCCGAAGATTTCGTCGAGGATCTCGCGCGACAACTTCTCGCGCTCGGCGAAACTGAGAGGAACCGCCTCGCTGTTGACCGAACTGCGGATCAGGACGAGAACTTCTTCGCGCGCCGAGTCTCCGGTGGTGCGGCCGAGTTTTTCCAGGTCGAGGCGATCGAGGATCTTGCGATGCAGGTCTGCCTTGACCTGCTGGTACTCGCTCCGTTCGAAGGCTTGCAGATTGGCCATAAACTTCAGGTCTCAGGTCTCGGGTGTCAGGTTCTAGCTAGAGGCTAATGGGTAACAGCTAAAATCCGCAAGTTACTGGCTACACTGTCTTAAATAAAGACCAGGCGGTTCGCTTTACGTCCAAATCGTCCTTGGTCAAATATTCAGCGAGTTCGGAAATGGAGCGGGCAATTTCGCTATTGCCCTGCTGCATGACGGGAACGCCGCGATCAATCGCGGTCGAGACCGCGAAGTATTGATTGGGAATCCGCCAAAGCACGGGCGCCCCGATGGCCGCTTCGGTCTCAGCTTCATTGAAGCCAGCCACCTTGCGATACCGGTTCAATACCAGCGCAAAACGGTCCCGTGAGCCGCTCTCGCGGAGAAACTGGGCCACTCTTCCGGCACTCCACAGGGAAGCGACGTCGGCGTGGGCGATGAGCAGAATTTTCTCCGAGAGGTTGCTGACCAGACGGGTGGCGCTGTCGAGGCGGGAGGAAGCATCCACGACGATGTAGCGAAAGAGGCCGGCCATGGTGTCAAACAGGCGTGCAAAGTCAGAAACGGAGGGCTCGATCGCGATGGGAGCGGCAGGGCCCGCCAGCACTTGCAAGCCGCCATCGTGACGCGCCATGAAGCTGTCGAGCAGGGACGAATCAAGGCGGTGCAGATTCGTGATGGCATCGGAGACGGTGAATGCCGGCTTCAGATTGAGATGCAGGGCGCAATGACCGAGCGGCGCCAGATCGATGAGCGCGGTGCTGTGGTGAGCCGACTGCAAAGCAAGAGCGAGATTGACGGCGACGGTGGTGGCACCGCTGCCGCCCTTGGCATTCACGATGGTAAACACTTTTCCGCGTGAATTTTCGCGTCCGGGCTTGCGGCGAGTTGCGGTCAGGCGGACGAAGGCTTCGAGCAGATCGGTCGTGGTGGTGGGGCGCTCAATGTATTCGCGCACACCCGCCCGCATGGCGCTGACAATCAGCTGAGATTGAGTCATGGGGCCGATGGCGAATACGGCGGAGTCGGGAAGATCCTGGTGCAGCAATTCCACCGCGCGCAGGGCCGGGGTGATGCCATCGGCGGCGATGTCCACCAGCACCACGTCGGGGGCAAAGGCTTGTGTTCGGCGGATGACCGGGTCATTGGCGGCCATGGGCATAGTCGCGCTGCTGCACACGGTGCGCGCAACGCTAGTGCCATCCACCAGAACCTGAAGCACCGCGCGCTGGTCATTGTCCGTGGCAAATACGGCTACTGACAATTCCGGCATGACTCGTTCCCGAAAATCATTGAATCATTAACTCATTGAGACATTGAAACATTGAGACATTGAAAATCCCATGTTATTTCTTGCTATCGAACTTGCCGTGATCCAGATAGGGCTCAGGGTTCGCCGGACCTTTCGGCGCCTGGACATTCGGCGCAACCCGACGAACCGTGCACAGGACCATTAATTCCGAGTTGCTCTTTTGCGCGCTCTTGCTTCTGAAGAAATTGCCGAGGATCGGGATATCGCCCAGTCCCGGTACCTTGTTGCCAAGATTTGTAACTCGATTGTCCATCAGGCCGGCGATGACGAAGCTTTGGCCATCCTGCAGTTCGAATTCAGTGTCCGCCTTGCGCGTGCTGATGGCGGGGATGGTAGTTCCGGAAACGGTGACCGCATTCGCGAAGTCCAGGGTACTCACCTCAGGAACGACGTGCAGGTGGATGCTGCCGTTCGGCTGAATCACGGGAGTGAACCTCAGGCGTACGCCAAACTCGCGAAACTGAACCGTGACGGTCGAGATTCCGCCTGCCCCGGGCTGGACTACGGGAAAGGGAAATTCGCCTCCGGCGAGGAAGCTGGCTTCCTTGCCGTTGACTGCGACCAGGTTGGGCTCGGCCAGGATCTGCAAGAGATTCTTTGACTGCAGGGCCTTGATTACGGTGCCCAAGTGGACCTGAGGGTTGAAGAAGAACAGGTTGAGGGCGTCCGATATGGTGGCCGTGTTAGACGTTGCCGGATCAGTGATAGGTCCGGGTTTGACTCCGCCAAATTGTCCGGTTTGCACCGTGCCGATGGTATTTCCAGAGCCGGTGGAAAATATGTTGATGCCGACTTGCGTAAGAGCCGTGCGATCAACTTCAGCAAACTTCACTTCGAGAAGGACTTCCTCTGCGCCGACCGGGCCGAAGGTCAGCACGTTCACGACGTTCTTGGAATACGCCGAGGCCAGCGAGCCCGCATGTTTGGAAACGTCCTCGGTGGTTACGTGGCCGGATAGAACGATCGCGGAGCGCGAAGGCGTCACGTTGATCTGCTCATCCGGGAAGAGGCGGTGCATTTCTTCCGAGGCCGCAGTGATATCGACATCGACGCGAAGATCGAAGCTGCGGGAGCGCTCGAGTTCGTCCCAGATCAGGAGCGAAACCTCGCCGGGAGCGAGCCCATTGACCAGAACCTGGGTAGGCGTGACGACCAGCGCATCCGCCACCGCGGGATCGGTCACCGAGACGCGCTTCAGTCTTTCGGTAGTGTTAATCAGGAGCGACTTGCCGACCATAACGCGCAGGGGCGCAGCACCCGCCGTAACGCTCTGGCCGGATGTGGTCGCGGTCGTGGTGGAGGGTTGGGCGGCGGGCGCATTCTCCTGGTTTTGAGAAGGAGGGTTTTGAGAAGAAGGCGAAGCCGCGGCTGCGTCCGGTGGATTGCCCTCGGAAGCCGCAGAGCGCGCAAATATCGTTGTCGCACCGAGAAATAAAATGGCAGCGAGGAGCGTAAGAACTTTCATGAATTCGAACCCCTGTGGCGGTATCGACGGGTCAAAACTTGGTCTCATCCCGCTTGCTGCCACGGATCATTTCTACCGCGTAGGGTGCCGGCGGCGGCGCCGGAAGTTTCGCTACCATCTTGTGGACCCTGGCTTTGGGCTCGGTTGCCGGCGGTTTATCGCCTGGATACAGCGAACTCGTCCGCGTTGCCCCGATGCCTCCCTTTTTTGTGTCCAGCGGATTGCGCAACGCGAGCTGGATTCTTCCTTCCTGGGAAGCCAGCGCCAGCCTTTGGGCGTCGTCGGGCGATACGAGCAGGGTGATCACCGGAGCGCTCTGTTCGCCTGCGGCGACACGTTCCAGCAGGCTCCCGCCGACGGCGATGACGGCCACGTTCTCCAGAACGGTAATCGTCTGCCGCTCGTTGCCGCCGCCTTGATTACCGGTAGCCAGCACATCCACGCGCGTGCCTGGCTGCACAAAGCCGGCGACGGAAACCACATCATTCACGCGCACCGAAACGGCGCGCATTCCCGGTGGGATCATGGAGGGCAGGCCGGCTCCCGCATTCACCGCCGCAAGCTTACTCGGCAGAATGAATTCACCTTTGCTCACCGGAAAAATGGCGCCGCGGCCCAAGACCTGCGAGGGTGCGGAGAAGGCACCCGGAGGAACCGCCGATTGCGGGAGAGTGACTACGCGGACGTCGTGAGATTCCAACTTGGCCCCAACCTGGATATCGTTGGCCGCGATCACGACTGCCGCTCCCGGCTCATTGTTGCTTGCTCCCGCAAAAGTCCGCAGCCGGTTATAGACGGTATAGCTGACGAGCAAGCCGACAGCCAGCGCCAAGCCACCAATCATCAACAAACGTCTTCGGTTCATTCCTCTCCTCTGGGGACAACCCCGGACCCACTCATCTACGGGTCGGACCTAGTCTCCGCGAGTGTAATGCACTTTTCGTCTTACCGCTCCATACCCGGGACCTCGGCGACCTGAATGCGGCGACCTACTTGATCGAGCTGGCCACGGACGAGAACACGTTGTTCGCGTTGCCGCCGATCAGACGGACGGTGCCGATCACGAGGACGAGTATAACGGCCAGCATCACGGCATATTCCGCGATGTCCTGGCCTTCGTCATTACGCCACAAGAATTCAGCCAAATCTGTCATTCTCAGACTCCTAAGCGTCACGCTAGAAACTGCTAATCACGGATTGGCGTGGGAAGCAGTCGTTGCGTGCGCCCTAGTTTCGCAGATTCGGGATGGCTCTGGGGAACATTTTTTCACTTTCTTGCCCGACTGGCAAAGTTCCTCACCACAGAGAGCACAGAGGACACGGGGAAACACAGAGAACCCGTTCATCAACTGCGGATAATCACCCCGTGACGGTGACGGGAGAGGACGCCCGTCGCTCCCACCGGCGGGGGGTGCGTGCGGACTAGTGTCCGGACTAGGATGATCGCCTTAGAGTCGGTGAACGCAGCATGCCAATTGGGGTCGAGGAGGAGGGCTTGCGCCAGGGCGCAGGAAGGAGGCACGAGGACAGTGTCCACCTTCCAGTTATCAAGAACGTCTCGCCAGCCGGTCCGGAGCTGCACGGCGGCTTTGAACTGACGCAGCAGGTCGTCGCCATAGAGATCGGCGCGGCCGTCCACGAATACGCGATATTCGGGATAGAGTTTCCAGATCGCATAGCCTCCCCAGTCGTAGTAAACGAAGATTCTGCGGGGTTGGTCGCTGGCCTGCAAGAAGGCGGCAGCTTTTTGGGGAAACTGCTCCGCCTCGCGGGCGTCCTGGTGACGAGCAAGACTGACCCATTTTACCAACGCAAACACGGTCATCAAAAGAGCAACTGTTCTGATAAAGAGTGGCCGAAAACGCGATAGCGATGGACCTCGCTGTAAATCCGGGACGGACGCCGGATCGCGCGGGAGAGCCGCGGCAATCACGGGCATGGCGACTAGGACAAAAATTGGGATGTGGCGGACGGCGTCCAGGGCCGCGAAAGACGTAAGCAGCAGGGGTACGATTACGCGTCCCTTCGGGCGCGAGCGGGAAGTGGCGAGCGCGGTCAGAAGCAGCAGCCATACCAGCAGGAACGGGCGATAAAGCCATTCATGAAAATTCGGTGAGAACCATTCACTAATAATCGACCGCATCCCGGATGAGCGTAGAGTATCGAACGGATAACGATAGAGTTGCGCGCCGCTGGGGTTGAGAGGCACGAGCGCCAAACAAGCCAGCACAAGCAGCAGGACGCTCAGGAGGATGGGGCGCGCATTCTTCCAAGGCATGTCGCCCATGGCAATCTCCAGGATCAGCCCGCCACCGTACGCCAACAAAAGCGCAAGTCCGAGTGCGAAACCCGCATGCAGATTCAGCCAGAGGAGAAACAGGGGTGGTATGCAAAACAGGAGCCGGGGACGGTGCTCGCCACGCTCGAGCAGAAATAGAAGGAGGCTGGCGAGAGTAAAGGTCAACATCTGTGGACGCACGCCCCAGGAGGGAGCCGAAGCTAATGCACCGACGACCGTTGCCGCGGCTGCCCAGTGTTTCTTTCCCGGACAGCGCAGATAGAGAAGGAGAAAGCCAGCGGTGGTAACGATCGCGGAAAACACAATCAGCGCGGCTGCGCCGCCGTGTTTCCAGAGTTCGTAGAGCACGACCTCAGACAACCACTCATGCGATACCCAGGCGTGCCCGGCGCGAGTGAAAGAAAAAGGGTCGGAGTGGGGGACGCGGCCAGTTTCCACGATCCACTGGCCGGTGCGCAGGTGCCACCAGAGATCGGGGTCGGTCGCCGGACGGGCCGTCATGCCGAGCAGTCCCAGAAGTAGCGCCACCGGGAACACGTTTGATAGAGAAAACTGGCTGGGTCTCACGCTCAGCGATCATAAACCAGACTCGAAATGGTTCCAGCTGGATTCGAGTATGTATTTGGTGGGTTCTTCGTCTGACGATAGAATCCAGGCTCAAACGAGATGAGCAGCAAATTCAGGGCGCGATCGGAAATTTTGCGGCATTGTTTCCAGTGAAGCCAGAGTCGCCAAATCGAGAAGCAGGGATCCCGGCGGGATCTGCGATGGCGGGGTCGAACAGGTGGATGCGGCTCGCCCGGAATATGCTTCTTCTTCTGACACTAGCCGGCATTGTCTACTACTTCGCGCACGGTTTTGAAGAAAGAGAGAAGGGAACCGATTTCCCAGACTTCTACGCGGCAGCTCGAATGGTCCGCGAAGGATATGGGCATCAACTGTACGACGTCCGCGCTCAGGAAAAATTCCAGCTTCGCTACGCCGGACGCACTGGCGACTACTACATCCACCCTCCATTTGAGACACTGCTGTTCCTGCCAATCTCCCTTTGGTCGCTGCACACCGCCTATCTGCTCTGGTGCCTTCTTAACGCAGCGGTTTTGGCATATACGGCGATAATGTTCCAACGGCACGTAATCAAGCGCTTGGAATGGCGTGTCCTGCTGCCGCTCTTCTTCCTGTTCCCTCCGGTGTTACTAAGTTTTCTGCAAGGTCAAGATTCGCTGCTGCTTCTCCTGATTATGACGCTGGCGGTGGTTGAGCTTAAGCGGGACCGCAACTTCGCGGCGGGTTGCTTGCTAGGTTGCGGACTGATCAAGTTCCATATCATTCTTACTTTTGTCGTATTGGTGGCTTCGCTCGGGCGGAAGGGGCTCCTGCGTGGGTTTGCCCTCGTCTGCGTAACCTTGCTCCTGATTTCAGCCAGCATTTCCGGATGGGGTTTCCTGACGGCGTATCCTCGCTTCCTGATGACGCTGAGCAGCCTGCCGCTAGGTGGCATTCACCCGGCGGCAATGGCGAATATCAGAGGATTTGTCAGCATTTCTGGCATCGCGCAGGACAGAGCCGCCCGCCTGGCTCTTACCTGGAGTGTTTCAATTTTGGTCTTTTGGTATGCGTGGAGAAGTTTTAGGAGTAGTAAGTGGACGCTCGCAGATGCTACAAGCATGGCGTTCGGAAATTTCGTTTTGGCGGCGATGCTGGTCAGCTATCATCTCAGTCCTCCCGATTTGTCCATCGCGCTATTACCCATCGGTCTGTTCTCACAGTATCTGGCGGAACACACCGGAATCCCGCGGTGGGCGAGACTCAGCCTGCTGAGCAGTCAATGCGTCCTCTTCTTGCCGCCTTTGCATGTGATCTCGCTGGCATGGCATGTGTACGTGTACCCTATCATTCCGATTCTGATCATGTTTTGGATCACATCGGCGGACTCGTTTCGAGGTATCCCAAGACATGTTCAAGGGAGCGCGGTAATATCCAAATTTCCCCCAATTGCGCGATGACCCCTAACATCTCCCATAAACCGATCTGGCTGGTTGTTGCTGCCGCGATCTGCGCGGTGGGCATGTGGACTTACGCGAACCGCGTGCTGATTCCTTATCAGAAGGCCGATGCCGATGCCCATCAACGGCCGCGCGGCAATCTTTCCGATCTGTACCCGCGCTGGGTTGGCGCGAGGGAACTGCTTCTGCATGGACGCGATCCCTATAGCGCGGAAGTTACCCGTGAAATTCAAGCCGGCTTTTACGGTCGCGCACTCGATCCTTCTCTTCCGGGCGAGCCGCGCGATGAAGAGGGGTTTGCTTACCCCGTCTATGTGGTTTTCTGGCTGGCCCCAACGATTGGATTGCCTTTCGCGATTGTCCAGAGAGTCTTCTACTGGGCACTGCTTCTCCTGACCTGCGCTACCACACTCCTCTGGTTTCGAATTCTGCGCCGCTCTGCGCCGTTGTGGATGCACATCAGCCTTCTCGCACTGACCCTGGGCAGCCCTGCCGTGATGCAAGGGCTGAAGCTCCGGCAGATGAGCCTTCTGGTTGCCGGCCTGCTGGCGATCGCGATTACGCTTCTGGCAGCAGATCACGCGGTCGCTGCCGGAATTCTGCTGGCGGCGGCGAGCATCAAGCCGCAGCTCGTAGCGTTGCCGCTGTGTTGGCTCGCAATCTGGACCCTGGCCGACTGGCGCCGCCGCTACCGCTGGGCCGCGTCGTTTCTGATCACCATGGCTATTCTGTTTGCTGCTTCGGAGTGGTACCTGCCGCACTGGATTCCCCGTTTCTGGCACGCGATTCACGAATATCAGCGCTACACCGGAGCGACCTCGGTAGTGGCGAACTTGATTGGCGTTCCATGGAGCGGGGTTATCGAACTTCTGGCGTTCGCCGCCATGATGGGTGTTTGCTGGAGGGAGCGCCGGCAGGAGGCGAACTCCGCCGCTTTTGCCTTCACGCTGAGCTTGATGCTGGCCGCAACTGTCCTCATCGTACCCACGTCCGCCAACTACAATCAGGTGCTTCTGATCCCCGCTTTGCTGGTGCTGGTAAAGGAGCGCCGAACGATCTGGCAGAGAAGTATGATCAACCGCGTCCTCTTCACGATTACGGCGGGCCTGATCCTTTGGCCGTGGATATCGAGTACGGTGCTGGCGGGTCTCTCCTTCATTTTGCCGCGGGAGACGGTTGAACAAGCGTGGACACTGCCTTTCTGGACCGTGATCCAGATACCTGTGGGTGTGACTGCCCTGATGCTGGTCCATTACTATCAAAGGACTAATACTGGAGCGGCGGGGCGCGTCACGTCGTAGAATGCAGTGGGGCTCGCGGCAGGTTGCCGGCGTGGTGGCCGCAAGAGAGTTCAGAGAGAGTGCAGGAATTAGGGATTAATGTCGGCTTCATCGCATTCGGGCATATCAAGCATCTTTCCCATCGCGATCTTCGTGCAGGGGAATGACCAGCAGACGCTATCGCTGAATCACACTCCTTACACGGTAGGCCGCAAGGTGGATCGCGACCTGGTGATTGCCGACCCGCGTGTATCGCGGGAGCATGCAACGATCCTTTCGGAAAACGGCGAGTTTTTTGTCGTAGACCTGGGCAGCAAACACGGCACCTTCGTCAATGGCGAGAAGGTGGACCGCCACAGGCTGCAACGCAACGACCGGCTGGAATTTGGCGCGCGCGACGTTGCCTACCTGATCTTCCATCCGCTGCACACCACGTCGAATACGGCGCGGGAGTTTCTGAGCCAGATCTCGGGCATTCAGATCGCGCCGGAAGCGAGCGACCTCGAGAAACTCACGCTGTTCATGGAAGCGGCGCGCAAGCTGAACACGATCGGAGTGCTTGATGAAATCCTGGTCACACTGCTCGATGCCACGCTCAAACTGACGCGGGCCGAACGCGGGTACATCTTCCTCCGGGATCTCGAGGGGACCCTGACGCTTGCTGCCGGGCGTAACTCGAAGGGCGAGCCGCTGCTCGACGACAAGACAATTTCTCGGTCGGTGCTCGAGGGTGCATTGACTGCGAACTCCGAATACCTGGTCACGGACACCAGTCAGATGCTGGATGTGAAGGAGCGGCAGAGCATCGTTGCCTTCGACCTGCGGACCGTGATCTGCATGCCGTTGCGCAAGCCGTTGGTCCAGACGACTCGTGCTGACCAGCCGGCCGGGGGCGAAGTGATGGGGGCGCTCTATGTCGACTCGCGTTTTGCGTCGCGCGATATCAGCAGCGTCAGCCACGATATTCTGCGGGCGATCGCGACTGAAGCCGCCCAGCTCGTGGAGAACGCTCGTCTGGTGCAGGCCGAAGAAGCGGGGCGCCGTTATCAGCAGGAACTGTCGATCGCGGCGTCGATTCAACAGCGTCTTCTGGCGGTGACTCTTCCCGAAGTTCCATTTGCGCGGGTGAACGGGCGCAATCTTTCTTGCAAGGAAATCGGAGGCGATTTTTTTGAAGCCGTGAATACGCCCCAGGGCCTGGCCGTCGTTCTCGCTGACGTCAGCGGTAAAGGAGTCTCCGCCGCGCTGCTGGCTTCGATTCTCCAGGGGATGGTCTACTCCCAATTGATCTCGGGCATGCCGCTCGTGGAGATCGTCGACGCGGTGAATCGCTTTTTCACCTACAAACACATCGGTGAGAAGTACGCGACCATGATCATTACGCGCCTGCGCAGCGACGGTGACCTGGAGTACGTCAATTGTGGGCACGTTCCTCCGGTGTGGATCTGCGGCAATGAGGTGCTCCGACCGTCGCACGGCAACTTGCCGGTGGGGCTGCTGGCGGACGCGACTTACTCGAGCGACCGCTGCCAGATGAGGCCGGGAGATCGGCTTATCCTGGTGACTGATGGGGTTACGGAAGCCGAGAATGCGCGCGGAGATATGTTTGACAGCGAACGCCTGGAAGTT
>DATFVD010000589.1:0-3439 GCA_035260505.1 Terriglobales bacterium | reverse complement strand
AGCGGTTATAACGCGCTATCGGAAGTGCTTGTGCCGAAGGCTTACGAGGACGGCGCCAAGCCAACACTGACGATATGGGCCGGCTGCGGGGATAACGACGAGCTGGCGGAACAGATCAGAATTCTACGGTTTCGCGAGTTTCGAGGCAATGTGCCCGATAAGGATCCGCCCGCGGAGCCAGAGCAGAAGCGTAAGCATTTGGTCGACTGCCTGATGTACATCCTATTACACGGCCCCGATTTCATTGATCGCAGTAAGCGGCCACAGCACTTCGACCCGATTTACCCGAACCTGGCCTATTGATCATCTGGCGGTGGCAGGAACGGTCACGCTCGCCCAGTTCGAAGCGCAGCGGAGCAAACTCGCGTGCAGGAGGTCTGGGTTTTGCTGTTTCTGAAGCGATCGGCCAATGAAGCAAAGTGGGCGCCCCTAAAGGCCCATGGCCTTCAATCGGAGACTTGGCATCAGAAGAGTACGGAGCCAACAGTCCGCTCCATAAGGTCCGGTCTCACATGGCTGGATCGACAGTGCCCGCTGGTCCGACGCTCAATCCTCCCAACCTATCTCAAAAAGAAGATTCGACAGTTCGACTTGGTCTTTCGCCCATGGACTCATCCTCTCGACCATTCCATCTGGTATCAAGTCCGTCCTCCAATGGTCCGTCGGCATTGTAAAGCGGTGCGAGATAAATCCCATGCCGTGCAGCGATTGTCTCCATCTCCTCGACCCGCTCCTGAGTGATGGACCCTCTTCCCTGAGAGAAAGGTTCGAATCGGCCCTCAAGAGCAAGAGCCATGCCTTCGAGTAGACATCCATGGACCATATCGGGGAACGGATGCCGATTCAGAATTCCATGAAAATCCGGCGCGAATTTCATTCCGCCAGTGATCTGTCCCAGACCTCCGAAGAAAACTGTGGCGCCAAGCATCTCCGCCCTTGGGGACAAGTTCTTCGGGTAGCCCGCATCGCAAACGAGTGCGTAGGGCGCGATCCGGCCCAAGAGAAGCGAAGGGGAGGCCAGACTCGCCGCGCAGATCACGACGTCGGCCTCTGCGGAGAATCGCCGGAGATCCGCCGCAATCTCCACCTGAACTCCATCGGCTTGCAACTCGGCGGCGAGCCTGCGTAGTCGCTCCACGTTGCGTGCGCAGAGCAGCACACGCCTCACGATAGGTGCCAAACAACGGGCGCAGCCGGAACCCACGTCTCCAGTTGCTCCAACGATGAGTAGCGTTGATCTTGAAATGTTCCGGCCCTCCAGCGCGCACATCTTCTTGATGCCCTGAACGATGAAACCAACTGTCAACGTATTGCCTGTTGTGAAGACCGTATCGCGTCTATCCGGAAGCTGATCGAAGTTGCCCTCAATCAGAATGGAGCTGAATCCGCCCAGACTCACGATCTTCGCTCCCGCCTTGATCGCGCAGGCCGCCGCACCTCTAACGCGGGCGATGTTCTCGTGCACGTAGGCGGCTTCCAGACGGTCGGGAGGAATGAACGAGTCGATGTAGAGTCCGCGCGCCTTCGCTCCCCCGCTCTTCGTGCGGATGATCGATCCAACCTCGACATGGCAGACTGCTCTGGGCGGAATCCATGGAAGGATGTCCTTGATCTCATCGTCCGGCAGAGGCGTACGCTCCGGTCCGCGCAAGACAGCGAGTACGTCCGCAGCCGCTCTCCAACTCTCCTGATGCCCGATCAGAGCGAAATCGATGTCGATAGAGGGCCCTCGGCTGACTATTACACCGGCAACTGCGTTACCCATACAAGTGTCACCTCGCCGGGTATCCCCAGCATGTCCAGCGTCTTCAGATACTGTTGGAGCGACGCTCCGCGAAGCTCGGCTGCGGACAAGCTGACGTCGAACAGTACGGGCTTCACACAGCTGGCGTGGCATACCTCGCAATGTCCGTCCTTGCATTCCTTCGCCAGCATCTGCGCGAGGGTGGTCATCACATCCAGATGCAGCCGGTAGACCTTGTCGTCGAAGCGCTGTGGGTCCAGGGCTCGCTCCGTCCTCAGAATCGACATGGCGTGATCGACGTGATCTTCTTCCTCTGCGGCAATGCGGGCGAAGGTCTTGCCAAGACTCCCCGGCGCTACCTTCCCGACGCGCGAATAGCTTGCGACGGCAAATGATTCCAGCATGATCTCCTGGACGATCAGGCAGGCAATAAAGTCACGCTCGGCGATGCAGCGCAGGAACGCGTCGCGGAGACGCTTCCAATGTTTCGCGTCGACGTTATTGGTGACGTCCACTCCAATCCTGCGGCCCTCGGCAGCGAACGCAGCAGCATGCCCACGCTCGCCCTCCGCATGCTCCAACGCGTCGGCTACTTCTGCGGGGTCGTCACATATCTCCGATAAGGAGGCGTAGTTCATCGCGGCGAGTAGTTCGCCGGTCATCGCCTGTGCCAGGATGTCCTGCCAAATCGGAGCCCTGCTTGAGAGAGAAGTACATTCCATCGTTGAACAGTTAACATCAATAAGTGGTTCCATGCGTCCTCCTGAACATCGAATTAAACATTTCGGCCGTGTTCCTACCCGTTTCTCATTACGCGAAGCGTTGAATAAAGATCACATGGCAATCAAATCGGCTCCCGATAGCGGCGCACCCGGGCAGCTGCGGCGAGGGACACCGCGGCGATCGCCAGGCCGATCCACAGACCCGGCGTGCTGAAAAATTGCACCGGAGTGAGCGCTGACAGCATGTCCATCAGAGTGCCCCCCGGCGCCGTGTTGGAAGGCTGCGGTCCGGTCAAGCGGTACTGCAGCATGGCGAGGAAATGCGAAGTGTTGAACGCAATCTTCTCGACTCCCCAGATCACGAACGGAGGTAAGAACGTCCATATAAATGGCGCGCGTGGTGCCCAAGCTGAAACAAGCAGCAACCAGCCGTAGATAGGCGCGTACCAGAGCCCATGGACGGTCAGCATGTGGTATAGGAGCATCAGTGACATGTGGAAGAACGACATCCGTGCCCAGAGCGTCCCGACACTCAGGCCGCTGCCCAGCAGGACTGCGCTGCTTAGCAGCAGCATGACGAACTGGGTGACAACGGCGATAGCGAAACTGAGCAGCGGCAGAATGATGAGGGGAATGCTGAACTTCGAGAGCACGGTGGTAAGGTCGGAAACCGGCAGCGACTTCCAGAAGAGGATGCTGCGATCGCGGCGCTCTCCATACAGCGCGTCGAGTGAGTAGAAAATCCCGACGATAAAAGCCGTCCCCATGATCAGAGCAGCCGCGAATTGGTACGGTATGTCGAGCGGCTCGTGCCGATGCGCCGGGCTGACCATCAGCGCAATCAAGAAGCCGAGCAAAGAAACGGCGGCGACGGCTAACGGCGCGATATAGATTGAAGGGTACTCCCACAATTCGCGCCGCATCGACCAGTACATGCGCCGAGTCCACGGAATCATCGCGGGCGCGGTTGCTT
>DATFVD010000588.1:0-3594 GCA_035260505.1 Terriglobales bacterium | reverse complement strand
CGCAGGTCAAAGGTCAGGTCAACGCCCAGATGGCGTTTATGCTATCGCTAAAATCCGTGAATCATCGTTTTCTGGATTTGCACTTCCGGTTGCCGTCCGACACCGACGCCCTGGAGATGAAGCTGCGCCGGATACTGAAAGAGAAACTGGCTCGTGGCCACGTGGAAGTGATACTGAACCTCGATCGCTCGGGCACAAACGGGGTTGCGCTTAACCGGCAACTGATTGCCGGCTACGTGGCCGCGTTCCGCGCAGCAGCCGGTGAGTTTGAGGTTGAGGGTGAGCCCGACCTGAACGTGGTTCTGAGGATGCCGGGCGCGATGGATTCGGGAGCCGAGAAATCGGGCGACGAACTGGAATCCGCAGTGATGGCCCGAGTGGAAGAAGCGCTTTCCCGGCTGAATGAGATGCGCGAAGAAGAAGGCCGGAGCATCAGCACCGAGTTGCACGCGCGCATGTCAAATCTGGAAAAAGCAGCGGCTGGCGTGGAAGCCCATCGCAGCACCATTTTGCGCAGCTACTCGGAACGCCTGCAGTCTCGCATGATGGAGATGCTCGCCGCACAGGTGGACAAGGAACGGATTCTGCAGGAAGTGGCGGTGCTGGTCGATCGCAGCGACATCCAGGAAGAACTGGTCCGGATGAATGCACACGTGAAACATTTTATCGGTTTGCTCGACCAGGGCGGCGAGGTGGGCAAGAAAATGGACTTCCTGCTCCAGGAAATGAACCGCGAGGCGAATACGATGCTTTCGAAGACCTCGGGACTGGCGGGCGAGGCCTTGAAGATTACCGAGATGGGCCTGCTGATGAAGTCGGAGATCGAGAAATCGCGGGAGCAGGTACAGAACCTGGAATGAGCCGGCTTAAATGAGCATCGTCTATATTGTTTCCGCGCCATCGGGTTCGGGCAAATCCACGCTGGTAAACGAACTGTTTAAGATGGTCCGTAACCTGGACTTCTCCATCTCCTACACAACGCGCCCGCCGCGCGGCAGCGAACAGAACGGCAAGGAATACTTCTTCGTTTCCAGGGCAGAATTTGAGGCCATGATCGCGGCCGATGAGTTTCTCGAGCACGCGACGGTCTTCGGAAATTACTACGGCACAGCGCGACGATTTCTGCGCGAAGCGGAAAACCGAAGTAACGACCTGTTACTGGACATCGATGTGCAGGGAGCGAGTAAAATCAAGGAGAAGATTCCAGACGCGGTGAGCATCTTCATTCTTCCGCCCGACCGCGAAAAGTTGGAATGGCGGTTACGGACTCGCGGACTCGATTCAGAGGAAGTAATCCGTCGCCGCTTGGATACGGCCCGGCGTGAGATTGAGAATTACTCCAAATACGACTACATTTTAGTGAACAACGTTCTTGAGCAGTCCGCTGACCAACTAAGGGACATAGTGCTGGCAGAACGGTTGCTGCGGAGCGGGGCGAAACCTTCGGGTGAAGAAGCACAGCGGGTGGCGATCGCACAAGCTTGCCGGCTGGAACAGGCACGTGAGCGGGTGCAGCCGATTCTGGCTTCATTTAATCCGCAGGTGGTAAACGGCACTTGAAGTTTTGGGGGGAGACAGTATGAAGCTGATAGAAGGGTTCGACAGCAACTACCGCTACATTCTGGTAGCGGCGCGGCGGGCACGGCAACTGCAAGGGGGCGCACCCCCGGTGATCGATACCGGATCGCGCAAACCCTGCCGGATCGCCCAGGATGAAATCAAGGCTGGCAAGGTGAAATGGCTGATTCCAGAGATTCCTAAATTGCCGGCAGTCGCCGCAAGCGAGACTCTGAACAAAGTTTTCGCAGAGGACGCGTAGAGATTGAAGATCGCTGATGTAGAGACGGGGCTTGCCCCGTGTCTCCGCCGCGTCTCTGCGAGGATTTAGTGGCGATCGGAATCCTTGTTCGCGCGGTAGCATCAACTCTGTAGGCGGGCTTGGATCTTGAAGCCATGGCCCTCTCCTTCCTGCTATGAAAATTGCGCTGGGCGTGTCCGGTGGGGTGGCAGCTTATAAGGCGGCGGAAATCGTGCGCCTTTTGCAAGACCGCGGCATTCGTGTGCAAGTCGTCATGACGCATGCGGCGCAAGAGTTCATTCGTCCCCTGACCTTCGCAGCGCTCTCCGGAGAAAAAGTAATCACCGATATGTTTGGTTCCGACTCCGGAACCGGGCCGGCCAATGTCGAATCAGCGATCGAACACATTGCGGTTGCCCAATCCATTGACGCGCTGGTGGTGGTTCCTGCGACGGCCGATGTCCTGGCACGCTTTGCGCAGGGCATTGCCAACGACTTTCTAAGCACTCTTTATCTCGCGACCATCGCTCCGGTGGTAGTGGCTCCGGCGATGAACGTCAATATGTGGAACCACGAGGCCACCCAGGCGAATGTGGAAATCCTCCGCAAACGCGGCGTTCGCATAGTCGAGCCTGGCGAGGGTTATCTGGCATGCGGGATGACTGGGTCGGGGCGGCTGGCGGAGAACGAGACGATTGTGGCGGCGGTCATGGAAGCGCTGGGCGCCTCCCAGGATCTCGCGGGCGAGACAATTCTGGTCACGGCGGGGCCAACGCGGGAAAAGATTGACCCCGTACGGTATTTGACCAACCGGTCGAGCGGGCGCATGGGCTATGCCATTGCCGAAGCGGCGCTGCGCCGCGGAGCCCGAGTGCTGCTGGTGAGCGGTCCGACTGCGCTCGCCGCTCCGGGCGCGGCGGAACTGACGCAGGTGGAGACAGCAGACGAGATGCTGGCGGCGGTCTTGAAATCCCTACCCGAAGCCACGGTAGTGATCAAGACGGCGGCAGTGGCGGACTTCCGGCCGAAAGCGGTGTCAGGCCAGAAGATCAAGCGCAAGGGCGAGATGAAGCTGGAACTGGAACCGACGGCAGATATTTTGGCAGAGGTAGCACGCCGGAAGACTTCGCAGATCGTCGTGGGCTTTGCAGCCGAGACGGAGAACGTGCTGGAAAACGCGCGCGAGAAGCTGGCATCGAAGTCGCTCGACGCAATCGTAGTGAATGACGTTTCGCGCGAAGGCATCGGTTTTGATTCCGACCGCAATGCCGTCACGATCATCTCTCAGAGTGAAGTAGTCGAGGTTCCCGAGACCTCGAAATGGGAAGTTGCGCACCGCGTGCTCGACCAGGTAGTGAAGCTGCGGAAGCGCAGCGGCGTCCGCGTGCCTTGATCTTCCTATGACGATTTGCGTAGAGACAGCCGCCCTTGGCTGTCCGTCGAGCGCAGCTCGACAGAAGTTCAGCGAGGGTTTCCGCACCCGCACATCCCACCATTTGTTATTCTTATCCGCAATGCCTCGCACCCTTGATCCAGAGGTTCGCCGCGCACTAGCCGCACGCATCCGCTACTACAACGAGATGGGGATATATGATTTCTACCGCCGGCCGGTGTCGGTCCACGCAGAAGGAGTTGCGGCGCCGATTGCAGTGGACGAACAACAAATTGCTCTTTCTATAAATCCAGAATCGAGAGAAGAGATGAGTCCACGGAAGTCCACAGCGGTCGCGGTGCCGGTTGCGATCGAGGGTGACGAGAATATTTTTGAGGCGATCGCGCTGAAACCCGACCAGAGT
>DATFVD010000587.1:0-5681 GCA_035260505.1 Terriglobales bacterium | reverse complement strand
GCGCCCGCTCCGTTCAACGTGGTCTGCCCCATGACCGGCAGCGTCAATGCGAGACCTGCCAACAGCAGCGCGATGCGATGGTTCACTAGAGGAATCCTCCTCGTGCTTAATTTAGGTGCGCAATTTTTGTTTTATGGGCGGAATATTAAAGGAAAGTTACAACCGGGTGAATTTCTGATGAACGCACTTGGGTTTCCAAGCACTTAGCGGGATTCATCTACCGGCATCGATCTGGCGATGCCGCAATTCATTGTGTCTCGCAAATGCTTCCACGTGAAAAAACGAGCTCAATTAACACAAGTCCCGAAGGGCCGGCCTGCCTAGCCCCGTGCTACGCGCGGGACATTGGAATTTGGAATTTGGAATTAATGACGCAAAGTCCGGAGGGACGAACCACCGTCTAGCGCCTACCGTTATTGTCGAGCCGTGCCAGCTCCCGGCCAAAAAGAGAGTTATCAGGAAACTCCCGCTGCAACCCCAACAGGAGTTCGCGCGCACGAACTACATCTTTCTCGCGGACGTAGGCGATAGCCAGCAGGATCCTCGCAAATGGAGCGAGCAACTGGCCTTTCGCTGCAGTCTTCTGGAGTTCTGCAATGCCGCCTGCCTTATCTCCCGCCACCCCGCCGAGGCGCAGGACCCAGCGCACGGGCGCGGCCATCGATCCAATGATGTAACGGCTGACGCCCCCCGCGAGGTGAGCGTCGTAGCACGTAGGATCAGCTGCGAGCAGTTGTTGCGCCCAGGCCGTAGCCTCCTTGGTGTAATGAAGCGACGCCAAATTCCTCTTCTCGATGAGCGCCGCGAAGTCAGACCGCAAGCCGGCGGCAAACGTCATCGCCAGAAGCGCGTCACGATCCCGCCCGTCGCGGCTCAGCCTCGACTTTGCCAGGTTCTCAGCACGGCTGAGTTGCTGATCGAAACGTGCGCGTTGGCGCGGGTCGGCCTCATACTTCTTCCGCGCGGCAAAGATCGAGTCGTTCTCATAGAACTGAGCTTCCAGTACGCCGAGCCGGTCGAATTCGGAAAACAAAATGCCCGCCGCCTCGCTCGCCGGCCCCATGGGATTCTCGGGATTGAGTTTTTCCCACGACTCGAATTCTTTTTGCCCCCCGGTAAAATCCAGATCATAGAGCCGCTGGAATCCGCGATCAAGCCCCGCGGAGGGCAAGTCGGCACTCGCCTGGGGAATACTAATCAGCAACACCAGAGTGGTTAGAAGTGCGAACTGGATCCCTTTGGCGGGAGGCTTAAGCCGAAATAAAAGAGCAGTAAGGCGCCGTCCTGACATGTGTTGAATTAGATGCGTCCTTTCCCCATTATCGGTTGCAAGTCGAGCACAAATCCACATCTTCTGGCAAACTGCTTGGCGGGGACCCTTTGACCGACACTCTTCGTTATGCGCCGGGCTGGCCCGGAATTGAACCCCGCTGGACTTCGAGCGCCAAGACCGGCGTAGGCACTGCGCTCAGCCTCCAGAGCAGGCTTTGGTTCACGCTGAGTCATGGCATTCTCAATGAGATCTATTTCCCCCGAGTGGATCAAGCGTGCACCCGCGACTTCGGACTGATTGTCACTGACGGTCGCGGATTCTTCTCCGAAGAGAAGCGCCATTGCATCTTCCAGAACCTTCCCATCGAACCCGGAGTGCCCGCCTACGAACTAACCAATACCTGCATGCAGGGCCGATACCGGATCGAAAAAGAAGTGCTGACTGATCCCTGGCGAAATGTGGTACTGCAAAAAATTCGGTTCGTGCCGCTACAGGGAAATCTGCGCGACTACCGCGTCTATGCCGTCTTGGCTCCGCACCTGGCTAATTTTGGATCCGGCAATACCGGCTGGGTAGGCGATTACAAGGGAACTCCGATGCTTTTCGCCCAGCGCGACTCCTGTGCGCTCGCGCTGGCGTGCTCCGCGCCGTTGCCCAGACGGTCCGTCGGATTCGTCGGCGTCTCAGACAGCTGGCAGGATCTCTCCGAGCACTTCCAGATGACGTGGGAGTATGACCGAGCGGAAAACGGAAACATTGCACTGACCTCTGAAATCGACCTCGCCGCCTGCAACGGAGAGTTCATCCTTGCACTCGGCTTTGGCGGAATCTGGGCGGAAGCCGGTCAGCAAGCCCTCTCTTCCCTGCTCACTTCTTATGCAACGACTCGCAAAGACTACGTCACTCACTGGCAGAACTGGCAACGGACACTGAAGCAGCTCGACGAGAAGCCGCGGGAAAAAGATTTGTACCGGGCGAGCGTGGCGGTCATGCGCACGCACGAATCCAAAGACTTCCTCGGTGGAATCATCGCCAGCCTCTCCATTCCCTGGGGTTTCAACAAGGGTGACGAAGACCTGGGCGGCTATCACCTTATCTGGCCCCGCGATCTGGTTGAGAGCGCTGGTGGATTGCTGGCAGCGGGCGCTCACGACGACGCTCTCCGCGTGCTGCATTACCTTGAGGCAACACAGGAAGCCGACGGACACTGGGCTCAGAACATGTGGTTGGACGGTCGCCCCTACTGGAGCGGCTCGCAGATGGATGAAACCGCCTTTCCTATTCTGCTCGTCGATTTGCTGCGCCGCGAATCGCCACGTTGCTTTGGTGAAAGCGATCGCTGGTGGCCGATGGTGCGCAAAGCGGCGGCATTCATTGTGGCCAACGGCCCGGTTACGCAGCAGGATCGCTGGGAAGAAGACGGTGGCTACTCACCATTCACGCTGGCAGCCGAAGTCGCTGCCCTGCTGGTCGCCGCCGATCTAGCACAGTCGATGGGCCAGCCTCAACCCGCCGAATTTCTGCGCCAGATGGCCGACACCTGGAACGACAACATCGAACGCTGGACGTACGCCGTTAATAGCGACCTCGCCCGGCAGATCGGCGTGGAAGGCTACTATGTGCGCATCACGCCCGCCGACGGAGACGGAGCCGCCTCGCCCCTGCAGGGATTCGTTCCCATCAAGAATCGCGCTATCGGCCATTCAAAAGCGCGGGCGGTGGAAGTCGTCAGTCCGGATGCGCTGGCTCTGGTGCGCTTCGGCTTGCGCGCGCCCGATGATCCGAGAATGGTGAACACGATCAAGGTTGTCGATGAACTGTTGCGCGCTAAACTTCCCCAAGGTCCAGGCTGGTACCGCTACAACGGCGACGGATACGGGGAGCACGAGGACGGTTCTCCGTTCGACGGCACGGGAGTTGGCCGCCCCTGGCCGCTGCTCGCCGGTGAACGAGCCCACTACGAACTTGCCGCTGGACGCGCCGCCTCCGCCGAGACGTTGTTGGGCGTGATGGAAAATTCGACAGGAACAAGCCGCCTCATTCCCGAACAAGTATGGGACGCAACCGATATCCCGGAGCGCGAGCTGCTCGTGGGAAAAGCGTCGGGGTCGGCGCGCCCGCTGGTGTGGGCTCATTCCGAATACATTAAGCTGCGGCGGTCGCTGGTCGACGGCAAGGTTTTCGATCAGCCACCGCAAACGGTGGAACGCTATTTAACCAAAAAACAATCGGCGCAGTACTTCAACTGGCGCTTTAACAATAAGCCGCGCACGTTACCGTGCGGAAAGAAGCTGCGGCTTCTGCTGATGGAACCGGCCATGGTGCACTGGAGCTTCGATGGCTGGCAGACGGTGCAGGACGGCGATTCCGAAGAAAGTGGCTGGAATCTTCAGCACGTCGATCTGCCCACAGAAACTCTTGCCGTCGGTCGGCAGATCCTTTTCACGTTCTTCTGGAAGAATGCCGGTCGCTGGGAAGGGCGAGACTTCCAGGTAACGGTTGAGTGACTCATCTCTCAACTTTATCGGGCCCACTGGATGTGGCTTAGCGCCGTGCCAGCGATTCGGCAGTGCCCGGGGCTGGTGCTAGCCCCACCTTTTTAACGATTTCCTGGAACTGGGGGGCACTTCTCAAGCGATCGAATTCGGGGTCGTTCTGCATGTTCAGGATCTCCGGTTGATGCGCGTCCATCGCTTTTTGCAGCCACTTCACGGCCTCGTCATTCTCGCCTAGAAGTGCGTGGTCCTGAGCGAAGTGGTAATTGGGTACGCGATGCTTCTTATCGAATTCGAGCGAGGCACGGAGAAACGCCTGTTTGCCTCCGGTACGATACGAGTCGTCGATCCGCTGCAGGTCTTTAATCGCTGTTCCGCCGGGATCCCAATAAAGATTGGCCTGCCGGTCTGCCTCGAGGCATTCGGGGTAGCGCTCGAGACGGCGATAGGCGAGTGCAATCATTGAGTACGTAGGGCCGAATCCGGGTTGAATCATGAGGGCCCTTCGATATTCCGCGAGCGCTTCGGAGTACATCCGAGCCTCCTGAAAGACCTGGCCTGCCTGGTGATGGATGATCATCGACGACGGGTCCAGATGCTGGGCCGCACGGATCTGCGCAATCGCGTCCTGATGGCGCCCCATCAAGGAGAGAAATTCGGCGTACCACTGGTGGGCCTGGGCATCGTCGGAGTCGAGTTCGATGGCGCGGCGGAACTCTTTCTCGGCACTCGGGAAGTCCCAGTCCACATACAGATTGATTTCGGCCGCCGCCAGGTGAGCCTCTGCCACGGAATCGTCGAGCGCCAACGCCTTCGCTGCCGCTTGCCGCGCCTTGACATAAGGGTCGTCGACGGGGACTGTCGAGAGCATGGGCAGCACGATGTAGCAATCAGCGAGACCAGCGTAGGCCTCTGCATATCGCGGATCGAGCTCGATCGCCTGATTGAAGTGATCAACCGCCTTGGTGAGTGCCTCGGCGGTGCGCTGCTTCCAATAGCCGCGCGCCTGCAGATATTCTTCGTGAGCCCGAGGGTCAATAGCCCGACGCTCAAGGGGCCGAAGATCAATGGGCCGGCGCGCAGGGCGACTCGCTGGCTGTAACTGGCCTTCGCTGACCGCCGCAGACTCAGCGGCCATTTGCGTAGTATTGTGCTTCCTCCAAATCATCAAACCGGTCACGCATACAGCAACAGCAAAGACAAAGAGCACGCCACCCAATAGCCCCGCCTGACCGCGTGAACCACCCTCGAGGAGTTCGGCTTCGCGAGGTTTGCCGTCCACGTCTGGAGCTGGCTCTGCGGCAGCGGGTGAGAGTTTTGCAGTGTCGGAAGCGCCTTGCCGGAGCGTTGTTGTCTCTCCGAAAGTGGGAGGAGCGAGAAAGCGATAACCCCGGCGGGGAATGGTTTCAATAAAGCGAGGACTGTCGGCCGAGTCCCCCAGAGCCAAACGCAGTTTCTTGATCGCCGTATTCAGGCCATCGTCGAACGCCACGTAAGTATCAGCCGGCCAAAGCTTCTGGCGAATCTCCTCGCGCGTGACGATTTCGCCCGGCCTTTCCAGAAGCAGAACCAGGACTTGAAAAGGCTGATCCTGCAATCTGACCCGGAGGCCTTCCTTGCTGAGTACGCGTTGCTCGAGGTCGGCTTCAAACAATCCGAAGCGGGCAATCTTCGATCTTGAGCTGGAGAGATCCATTCGCCAATGGCCGATTCAGTTGCCAGATTTTAGCACGCACAGTTCAGGAGTCTCTCTTAACGCCTTGCCCCGCAGTCGATTACCAGTTCAGATCAGGTTTCGAATTAGTTCCGTTGACGTTTTTCAAGGGTTTCGCGATAGTCACGCGACGGCTGTAACCAATGCCGGGGTGCCGGACGCCCCGCGGAATTCCTCAACTTCAAATCAGGAGCATCAG
>DATFVD010000586.1:0-2025 GCA_035260505.1 Terriglobales bacterium | reverse complement strand
ATAGAATTTCTGGAAGAGATCCTCAACGGCATTCTTGAGGATCGGCCTGCCGTCGAGTCTGAGATTGAAGCCGTGATAACCCTTCTTGGGAAAGCTAAGGCACTGAACGGTATTAGGAACGATTACGTTCACTCGTTCGCTTTTATCGATCATCGGGCCAAGAAACGTAAACTCCGAATGAAGAGAAAAACGATTGATTGCGACGAAGGACAAATACTGGCCCTCGCTGGGCAGGCGAGTGATCTTGCTATGCACCTCAGTCAAGCGTTTCACAAGTTGCAGACTGCTCTCATAAAAGCGCGCTATCAAGTGTAGCCGCGCGGAGACCTTGCACCCGACGGCTGGCGTCGCAAGGACGGGAAGGCTGCCGTAAAATTGCCGCCTAGCAGGCTGCGGAAAAAAGGCAAAAGACATTTGGCTTGGCAATGTGACCTTCAGGGGAGTGCGAACGTCTGACTTGCATGCGAGGTCACGATCCACATCAGTCCGGTATGTACAGCTACATTTCGGCCGAAGAGCGCGTTCCCGAGAATCATCCGCTGCGCCCGATCCGCCGCATGGTGGATGCGGTGTTGCAGGAGATGTCGCGCAACTTTTCGCGGCTGTACGCCAAACGAGGACGCCCCTCGATTCCGCCCGAGCGGCTCTTGCGCGCGTTACTGCTGCAGGTATTGTTCAGCATCCGCAGTGAGCGCATGCTCATGGAGCAACTGGATTACAACCTGTTGTACCGATGGTTTGTGGGATTGGATTTGGACGACGGGGTGTGGGATGCGACCGTGTTCACCAAGAATCGCGACCGTCTGCTGCGTGGTGACATCGCGCAGGTGTTCTTTCAAAGAGTAGTCGATCAGGCGCGGGCACAGCAGTTACTCTCCGACGAGCACTTCACGGTGGATGGCACGCTGATCGAGGCCTGGGCGGGGCAGAAGAGCTTTCAACGCAAGCCGGACGGCGAACCGCCCAGCGCCAACGATGGCGGCAGCAACCCGACGGTGAACTTCCGCGGGGAGAAGCGAAGCAACGCCACGCATCAGTCGACGACCGATCCCGAGGCGCGGCTGTACAAGAAGAGCCGTGGAGCGGAGGCGAAGCTGGGATATTTGGGCCACGTGCTGATGGAGAACGGCAACGGGCTGGTGGTGAACACGCGCGTGACGCAGGCCACGGGTACGGCCGAGCGGGAAGCGGCGCTGGAGATGGCCGTCGAGATTCCCGGCGATCGGCGGCGGGTCACGTTGGGAGCGGACAAGAATTACGATACGCGGGAGTTCGTCGATTTGTTGCGCCAGGGCGCGATCACACCGCATGTGGCGCAGAACCAGTGGGCCGGACGGTCGAGTGCCATTGACGCGCGGACGACGCGACACGCGGGGTATCAGAGGAGTCAACAGAAGCGGAAGCGCGTGGAAGAGATCTTCGGGTGGATGAAGACCATCGGCGGATTGCGCAAAGTGAAATTCCGCGGCAAAGATCTGGTGGGATGGATGTTTACCTTCGCGGCGGCAGCTTACAACCTGGTTCGCATGCGAAACCTGGCCGCCCAAGCTGCGTGACAACCGTACGGAGGGGTTGCGGAGGGTACGAAAAACCCTCCAGTGACGTGATTCAGAACTGACACTAACTCTCAACCGACAGCGCGTGGGGGCAGAAATCCTTAACACGCGGTTTTCTTCAGCAGCCTGCTAAGAGTCCACTCACAGCAATCGGTTCAATTGGAGATATCGGACCTGGCGCAAACGTGTTGATCGCCAGCGGCGACACCGGTGCGGTTGTTCGCCAGGCGCAACCCCGAGTCGACCAAACGGAGAAGCCTACTATCCTCTGTCGGAGCATTGAGAAAATGGCTTGTAAATTCCCGTACTACGACGAGCGTGTAGAATTGATGAGATTCGAGGAAGTAGACGCCTCAGTCTGTGCGATTAGGAACATTGCCAGCACAAGCGCAGGAGAGGCAGACGACGTAATCGTTCATCTTGATTTTGTTTCTGCTGAGCACGGTGCCGTATATGTCAACGAGGCATG
>DATFVD010000585.1:0-2918 GCA_035260505.1 Terriglobales bacterium | reverse complement strand
GCTGACGGCACCGTCGCCGACGAATTGCCGCTTGAACAGGGAATCCCCGATATCGATGATCCCGCTACTGGATTCCTCTGGGACAATCTCGCGAAACATAACCTGACGTATCGCATCTACGGAGAATTTATCCACGCGGTTTGGTGTAAGAACGAAAAGCTAAGTTCTCCCAAGGAGGGAACGCCTTCGTCAGCCTCGGCCACCTGCCCCATGAGCGAAATCAAGAAAGGAGAACCTCTCCCCGCCAACGTCGGCAACCCGCCAGGTGCGCCCAGTCCATGGCCGTGGGCGATTCCGCAATTCAAACGTATGCGTCCCACGAAAGCCGCGCTACGCGACCACTACGATCCGCTCTTTCCAGATTTTGAAACCGACTACCCCGACCAACTTCGCGCTGACGAATTCCTGCGCGAATTCGATGAGTTTGTGAAAGCGAAGGGAAGCGCCAAAGAACTTCCACAGTTCACGCTGCTCTACCTGCCTGACGACCACACCGGAGGCACGCGCCCCGGCAAGCCAACTCCTCAGGCCTCGGTCGCGGATAACGATCTCGCGCTCGGCCGCGTCGTCGATGCCGTTTCCCACAGCCCCTACTGGAATGACACCGCCATCTTTGTGGTCGAAGACGACGCGCAGGATGGCGCCGATCACGTCGACGCTCATCGATCTACCGCGCTGGTCATCAGCAAGTATGCTCCGCGTGCGGCGCAGGCCTTTGTCGATCATCACTTCTACACGACGGTTAGCATGATCCACACCATAGAAGGGCTGCTCGGCCTTCCACCGATGAATCTGTTCGATGCGCACGCGCCACTCATGGCGCCACTGTTCTCCGGACCGGGAACGCAACCTGCCTTCCAGGCCGACGACCGGAATTTGCGCAGTGGGCTCATCTATCTGATGAACGAGAAGAAAGCGGCGGGCGCTAAAGAATCCTCGCAGATGAATTTCTCTCGGCCCGACGCGGCCAATGCGGAGAAGCTGAATGCAATTCTGTGGCGGAACGCCAAGGGCGACGCGCCGTTGCCGGTTACAAGCCATTTACATTCCGAGCCGTAGAGCTGATTTAGAATGCCCTGGTGGGGTCGCCAACAGAAACAACGATCGAGTGCACCAACCTGCACAAGACCTACGACGGAAAAGTCGAAGCCGTCCGCGGGGTCAGCCTGCGCATCGAAGCGGGCCAGTGCTTCGGACTCCTCGGTCCCAATGGGGCAGGGAAGACCACCACCATCGAAATCCTGGAAGGGCTGCTCGCGCCTACTTCCGGAGAAGTCCGCATCTTCGGCCATACCTGGAATGACAACCCGCGCCAGTTGCGCGAGTGGATCGGTATCTCGCTCCAGGAAACGCGGCTGTCGGAAAAGCTAAACGTCCGCGAGACTGTCGAACTCTTTGCCAGCTTCTACAGCGAGCCGCGGGCCGCCGCCGAAGTTCTCGAAGATCTGGAACTCACCGAAAAAGCCGACTCTTGGGTCGGCAAGCTTTCCGGCGGCCAGAAGCAACGCCTGGCGGTTGCCACCGCTCTGGTCGGCAACCCGCGCATCCTCTTTCTCGACGAGCCGACAACGGGACTTGATCCCCAAAGCCGCCGCCAGCTCTGGGACATCATTCGCGCATTCCAGCAAAAAGGGGGCACCGTCCTGCTCACCACGCACTACATGGACGAAGCGGAACGCCTGTGCGACCGCCTCGCCATTGTCGATCATGGCCAGATCATCGCCGAGGGCACTCCCTCCGAGCTCATCGACCGCCTTGGCGGCCATCACGTTGTCGAGTTCCAGGTGAGTAAGAACGCTGATGGCAATGACGACGACCTTGACCGCTGGCAGTCGCTGCCGAGCGTAGAGTCGGTCCGTCGCGAGGATTCGACGGTCTGCCTGAGTGTCCGCGAGCCGCACCTCACCATCCCCGCTCTTTTGGGAGCGGTGACGAGCAACGGGAACCAGCTTGAACACCTCAGCACGCGCCAGGCTAGTCTCGAAGACGTTTTCGTAAACTTGACCGGACGCCATCTGCGAGAAAACTGAATGGCAACGGAAACTCCCACGCCCCGAACTCCAAAGATGACTTCGAAGACTCCGAAACTTGACCAGTCCACCCACCCCGCACATCGCAACGGCCGCTGGTCCGGATACCGCCTTCTGCTCTGGGCGCGCATCATCGAACTTAAACGCGAGCCTGAAGTCGTATTTTGGGTCTTTATTTTTCCGCTGCTGCTGGCAGGGGGCTTGGGCATTGCCTTTCGCAACAAGGCTGCGGACGTCACGTCGGTGGTCGTGATCGAAGCCGCCAGCGCGCAAAAGACGCTGGCGATGCTCCAGAGCTCGCCCGATAGAAACTCGTCCGATAAAAATTCCGCCATCCGAGCGACCATCCTTGGTCGCGACGCCGCGCTCAATGCGTTCCACGTCGGCAAGTACGATCTCGCGGTCGAGGCTAATCCCGACGGCAGCTACACTTACTATTACGATCCCGCTCGTCCGGAGAGCGTGCTCTCTCGAGCTGAAGTTGACGCCGCGCTCCAATCCGCCGCCGGACGCAAAGACGCGGTCACCACTTCTTCCAGATCCTCCAGCGAACCGGGATCCCGCTACATCGACTTCCTTATTCCGGGACTGTTGGGGATGAACCTGATGAACTCCGGCATGTGGGGCGTGGGCTTCGCGCTGGTAGAAATGCGCCAGCGCAAATTGCTGAAGCGTTTTGTGGCGACGCCCATGCGCCGCAGCGATTTCCTTCTTGCGTTGACCAGCAGCCGCCTGGTGCTAATGGTGATAGAAGTGGGACTGCTGTTAGGCTTCGGCGTGCTGGTCTTTCACATGCGAGTGCAAGGATGGAGGTCGATCCTATCGGTCCTCCTGCTGGCATCGGTTGGAGCGGTAACCTTTGGGGGTGTTGGTCTGCTAACCGCTTGC
>DATFVD010000584.1:0-16143 GCA_035260505.1 Terriglobales bacterium | reverse complement strand
AAGAAGTGAGGCGGGCGGCTGAACTTCTAGAAGCGGGTGGGTCACTTTAACGCCGGTTGACATTCAGCAGACGCGAGTACAAACTCCTACCTTCGCTGGAAAGAAGTCCCATGACCGACCGTATTCGGTTCATTTCTCATGAAGGTAAACAGATTCTTCTAATAGACTTTTCAAACTGTTCGGCTGGCGAGGTCGGAGAGGTTTGCCGGCGGGTTCCCGAAGTTGTGACTAAGCTTCCGCGCAATTCGGTGTTGATCCTGTCCGATTTCACGGGAGCATCCGTGGACAAGGAAGCCATTCAGGCCATGAAAGAGAGCGCCGTTTTTGACAAGCCTCATGTCAAGAAATCCGCGTGGATGGGAGCAGAGAACTTTCCTCATGCGTTCGCTGAGAGCCTGCGCAGCTTCTCCCGCCGCGAGTTTCCCGCTTTTAAGACCCGCGAGGAAGCTCTGGCATGGTTGGCGCAAGACGAATAGCCCTGGCTCGAGTGCGGGCCCGGCCGCAGCTACGCACTGATCGAAAAAGACGAGTGCGGTCCCTCCCCGTTGCGGCGTTGCTCTCGACGGGCGTACGATCTCACCATTCAGCCTTCGGTTGCACGCAGCCGGTTCTTCCTTGAGCACACAAGGAGGCTTTATGAACGTCCTTCTGCTCTCCATGCCGGATTCCTTCGAGCACATGCCTCCGGTCGCCGTCCGCATGCCGAATGGCGCGCTGACTTCGCTTGCCGGAAATGTCGACGATCACCACCGCGTCGCCGTGGCCGATCTGATCCTTAGCCAGCGTCGGGTGCGGGAGACCGTCACCCGTCTGTTTCGCGAACATGATCCGGAGGTTGTCGGGCTCTCGGTGATGACCTTCCAGCGCCGGACTGCCCAGGGCATCATCGATCTGGCGCGCGCGCTCAGGCCCGGCGTGAAAATCGTTGTCGGTGGTTACGACCCGAGTCTTGCCCCCGAGGCCTACCAGGAAATGGCAGTGGATTACATCGTGCGCGGTGAAGGCGAAGTTACGTTTCGCGAACTTCTGCGTGCATTCGAGAGTGGCGGCGGCTTCGAAAATATCTGCGGCCTTTCGCATCGCGAAGGCGGCCGTTGGCTCCATAACGCGGCTCGGCCGGTGCATCGGCTGGAAGGTGACGAGATCCGCCTGCCGAATCGTGCGGCTCGCGTGCTCCAGGGCTACACTCTGCTGGGTCGCCAGGTGGATGTGGTCGAAACCTCGCGGGGCTGCACCTACGATTGCAGTTTCTGCTCCATTATCGAGATGCGGGGGCGGAACTTTCATACCTATTCCTTTGAGCGCGTGTTGCGTGACATCCGCGATGCCCGCGACCACGGAGCGCGCACCATCTTCCTGGTCGACGACAACATCACCCTCAACGTGCGCCGCTTCGAACAGTTGTGCCACGCCGTCATCGATGCCGGACTGAACAAGCTTGACTATTTCGTCCAGGCCATGACCTCGCCCATTGCGAGCCACGGTGAAACGCTCGCGCCTCTGATGCACCGCGCGGGCTTCCGGTACGTTTTCCTGGGTATCGAAAACATTCTGGAAGGGGACCTGGAGTTCTTGCGAGCCGCATCCAAGAACACGGAACGGGAAAACGGCGCCAGCGTCGGCAACGCCACATTGAAAGCCATCGAGTGCTTGCATCGAAACAAAATGTATGTGGTGGGAGGGCTGATCGTCGGCAATCCTGACGATACACGGGAGTCGATCGAGGCCAACCTCGCATTTGCCCGCCGCTATGTAGATTGGCCGTATATCCAGCACCCAACGCCTTATCCGCGCACTCCGATGACCGAGCAGTTCCGCCAGCAGGGACTGATCGCGAATGAGCGAGTGGAGGAGTATGACGGGACCACTGCGGTTATACGCACGAAATACGTATCGGCGGATGAAGTCGAGTACCTACGGTGGAAAGCTGAGCGCTGGATGAAGACTCGCCACCTGCCTGCAACCTTCTGGCACGATCCGTGGTTCGTCGTGCGTCACGCTCGGGAGATGGCTGCCCACACTTTTCGCGGCTCCACGCTGGCTTCACTGTTGGGGCTGGAAGACAAACGCAAAGCCTTTGAGCGCTACAAGGTAATACGACGCCAGGAACGGGCATATGTATAAGTGCCCACTGGAACGTTGTCGACACCGCTTTTTTCGACCGGTGTGGTACACCTGATATTTGGCACTCCACACCATCCTCTTCCTTTTTGTCGCCGGCGCTCTCGGTGGCGCGCTTAACGCCGTCGCCGGCGGCGGCAGCTTCATCGCCTTCCCCGCTCTGCTGTTCAGCGGCATCGCTCCGATCGCAGCCAACGCCACCAATACCGTGGCGCTCTGGGTCGGAGTGACGGCGAGCACAGGCGCATATCGCAAGCACCTCGACATTTCGCGCCGCGTCATGATTCCGCTCACCGTCACCAGCGTGATCGGAGCCATTGCCGGCGCCTACCTCTTACTCCACACGCCGGCGCAGACCTTCCTGCGCGTTCTGCCCTGGCTCATGCTGGGAGCGACGCTGCTGTTTATGTTCGGCGGCCGCCTGGCAGCCGGCTCCAAAGGCTCGATCGCCGGCGATGCTCCCACGTCGGCGATTGCCGTCGCGGCGCTGTTTGAGTTGGTGGTCTCGGTCTACGGGGGGTACTTCGGCGGCGGGGTTGGGATTCTGAACCTTGCGATGCTGGCCGCCCTCGGCATGACTGAGATTCATGCCATGAACGCTTTGAAGGTCGTGCTCGGGGGGATCATCAACGGCGTCGCGGTCATCGCTTTCATTGTGGCCGGTGCCGTGGTTTGGAGAGAGGGCAGCGTCATGATCGTGGGCGCGCTCTTCGGCGGATATTTCGGCGCCCACTACGCTCAGAAGCTTCCGCCTGCCTGGATCCGCGGCTTCGTCATCGCCGTGGGCCTGGCAATGACGGCGTACTTTTTCTGGAAGAGCTATCGCTGATTAGTCGGGCTGCGCCATGGACACGTGTTCGTGCACGATCAGCCAAGTCCCGTTCTGCTTTTCGAATACGGCTGTCCAGCGGAACGTAGTCATTTCGCGCTTGTCTGACTTCCGGGTCATGTCGGACGCGATCGTGGCCGTACTCCAGTAGGCTTCCCCGCTCTTGTGGATCTGCGCGTCGTCGTTGACCACGAAGCGGGCTGCCTTGTAGGTCGCGAGATCTTTGCTCACGCCGACCTGGTACTCGTCCCAGCTGGCATATTTGAGTGGCGCAATGTCGAAAAATACGTGCGGCCCCTGCGCGTAGTACTGCTTCTGCGCCGCCGCGTCGAGCGTGGCCCAGCCATCCCAAATTTTCTGCAGGTAGGCCTTAGTGACCGCGCCGGGCGCAGCCGCCGAGACTTTCGGCCGTTTTTGCGGGACTCCGGTTTGCGCGAGAGCTTGCGTAAAACCAGTTTGCATAAAGCCCGGAATTGTCATTCCAACCGCTAAAGCCAGCACCGCCATTCGTTTCGTCATTTCGTCTCCTCGATAACAGAGGAGCATTTTCGCATGGGCGGTGTAGCCGCGCCAACCTGAACGGAGAGAATCGAGGCGAGCCCGGCCTGGTACATCCCGGCAAAGATAAAGATGAGGTGCGGGCCAATGCTCCGGCCGAACTTTCGTAATCTAACCTGCTGCCTCCGGCTGAGGCACAATTGACGCAGAATGCCCGCCATTACGCAGAAAGGACCAAGGGGCCCGCGCGTCAAGCTCGGTGGCTCGATCCTTGCGCTGGTGCTGCTCGAAAACGGGCGGCAGGTCCGAGGCCGCATGAATCAGCTCTCCGTCAACGGCGGGCTGGTCTCGCTCGAACAGCCGCTTGACGAAGGCATCCGAGTGACAGTCTTGTTCCACCTCGGGTGTACCAGCATCCGCTGCCGCGCGTATATGTTGTTTCCGATGTGGGCGACGCAGGGATGCCTGCAGCCTTTCCGCTTTCTGGATTTACCTGAGGCCGACCGGGCAAGTCTGAATCGAGAACTAGCAAATCTGGTCCGAGCCGGCGCCTCTCAGGAAGAGGAAGAAGCCGAGTAGTCGCTCCGACCGATAAGCTGGAATTGTGCCCGGTCCCAGGGAATCCAGATCCTACGGAATCACGAGCCGGCTGCCTGTCTCTTCCAACCCGGCGATGGCCGAGTGCTTTTCGGGGAACTGCGCAAAGAGGAAATCGGTGAACGCCCGCGACTTCGGTCTGCCGGAAGTGCGTCCCAATCCCAGGCGCAGGAGAAATACCAGCGCCATCAGTACTTCGGAATCCCGCAGCCGGGTATGGCCGATATGTCGCTGTTCGGCCTCGCGAAATTCCCTGACCATGGTCTCGACTTCGCGAGCGATATCTCGGATGATGGCCTGCAGTGCAAGGTTGGCGGTCGGCGGTTCGTAGATAAGGCTCGAGTTCACCAACGTTTGGTAGCTCTTCACGAGCGAACTCATAGCCGCGATCAGATCACGATCCATGAGTGAGCGATCGGCCCGGGCGCTCTTCGCTAATGCGAAGCTGAGTCCGAGGATCAGTTGCTCGCGTTCGTAGAGAAACCGCTCAGTAATCTCAACTTCTGGAAACATCGCTACGCGATCGGGTTCGCCCGGCCCGTCATTTTGCGCTTTCGCAGGGTTCGGTGCCGCGTGCTCACGAGCCTGCAGCAGATAAGGACAGTCGCTCGGGCAGTCGAGCGTCACCTCGCGCTGCTCGCCGCAGCATTGCGGGCAGATTTTTCCATGGACGGCTGGACAAAACCGCTTTTCTTTACGTTCTTCGCAGATCGCGCAACTCAAGTGCAGTTCCTCCGATTCGATTGTTTCACAGCGCGCTATCCGGTATATAAATGGTTTCCCCGCGTCACCGCCGAACTGCACCGTTTCTGATGCAAATTCGAAAAGCTGATCGTTGCTATAACCGATTTCTATTTGTCTGCATGCGCCTGACACGATAGCCTATCTGGTCGACCCCGGTCATTTCGATCTTGCTGGGTAGCGCACAAACTCAAGGAGACACATGTCAACTGAACTGCGGAATTTTCTGGCGATCCCCTACGACGAACTGGAAGAACTGAATCTGAAGGCGAAGAAGCAGCGCCTGGACCGCGTGGCTCCTCACAAAATCCAGGAAGAGCGGCTGAAGTATCTGTCGGAGGAGTCGCGCATCAAGGCCGTGACGGTGATGTTCAGCGACCTGGAAGGCCGTCTGCACATGCTGGACTACGACAAGAAATTCCTGCTGAAGAGCTACGACAACCTGACGTTTGACGGTTCGTCGATTCGCGGCTTCACGGCGCAGCGGGAAAGCGATCTTCGTTTGGGCATTGACTGGAGCGCCTTCTACTGGGGGCCGGCGGATGTGTTTGGACCCGGCAAAGTGATGGTGTTCGGCGAAGTGATCGACAAGGGCGGCGAGCCTTACTCGGCTGACGTGCGCGGCGTCCTCAAGACTTTCGCGGGAGGTCTGCACAAAAAGCACGGCTACACTTTGAATGCAGCCAATGAAATTGAAGGCTTCCTGTTTCAGGGGCCGGACGCCGAGCGCACTTACCACGAGACCGGCAAATTCGAATACGTAAACACGGGCGGCTATTACCATTCGCTGCCGGGCGATCCGCTGCGCAATTTCATTGATACGACGGCGGAAGTGCAGCGGGCGATGGGATTCCAGAACGAAAAGGATCACCCCGAGGTTGCGCCTTCGCAGTTCGAGATCAACTACAACTACGCGGAAGTGGTGGCGGCCGCCGATCACATCCAGCTTTATAAACTGATCTGCCGCCAGGTCGCGCGCAATATGGGGCTGACAGCTTCGTTCCTGCCAAAACCGGTGGTGGGCGTCAACGGCAGCGGCATGCACACGAATGTTTCGATCAGCAAGGGCGGCAAGAATCTGTTCTGGGACCCCAAGGGCGAGGAGATGCTGAGCAAGTCGGGATGGGAGTTCATCGACCGCATTCTGACCCACGGCAACGATATCTGCCTGCTGCTGAATCCGAGCGTCAATGCGTATCGCCGTCTGGATCCGCACTTCGAAGCGCCGAACCAGATCAAGGCGTCGGCGGTCGATCGCGGCTCGATGATCCGCATCCCGATCGGCAACGAGCGCAGCATGCGCGTGGAAGTACGCTCGGTGGCTCCGGACGCGAATCCGTATCTGGTCATGCTCTCGATCTTCAAAACTGGACTCGATGGCGGCACGGCGAAGATCAAGAACCTGCGCCAGGCCGAACGCTACCTGCCCGACAATATCTACAAAGCGCTCGAGGACTTCCGCAAAGCAGATTGGACGTCGGAGTTGCTGGGCAAGGACGTGAAGGGGCGCTACGCCGACCTGAAGGAGGCATCGGCCGACCGCTGTGCGCGCCTGCTGGGCACGTTCGTGAAAGCCCCCGAAGTGCAGTACCACCACGACGTATACAACCAGTATCTCTGGAACAAGTTCTAACTGTGCTTGCGCGGGGGACGGGGCTTTACCCCGTCCCAGCCGGGCCGTAGCTCGGGTTCTTTTTTGCTCCAAAAGGCATAGTCCCGGCCTTACCCTTTCGGGGACTATGGTCCCCGCCTTCAGCTTGCGATAATTGTTGTTCCCGATGGAACTCACACTCTTTGACGATCGCTGGCTCCCCAAGTCAGTTCTCTGCCTGCGCGATTACAGTCTGAACAAATTCCTGCACGATCTGCTTGCCGGAATCACGGTAGGCCTGGTCGCGCTGCCCTTAGCGATGGCCTTCGCGATCGCGTCGGGACTGACGCCCCAAGCCGGCATTTACTGCGCTGTGGTCACTGGCTTTCTCATCTCGGCGCTGGGTGGATCGACGACCCAAATCGGCGGCCCGACCGGAGCCTTTGTGGTCGTAATCGCCGGCATCGTCGCCGTTCATGGCGTCGAAGGCCTGTTCATGTGCACAGTGATGGCCGGAGTGATTCTCGTCATCATGGGCCTTACCGGGATGGGCACAGCGGTAAAGTACATTCCGCGGCCCATCGTTATTGGGTTCACAAACGGCATAGCCATCCTGATCGCCAGCACGCAGGTAAAAGATTTCTTCGGCCTCAACCTGGAGAAAGTTCCGGGCGTGTTTTGGGCTCGCATCGAAGCGCTGGCTCAGAATTTTCATACCTTCTCAGTCGAAGCCACCGTGCTGGCCGCCGGCACTATTGTCGTCATCGTTGGTTGCCGCGCGCTTTCAAGCCGGATCCCCGGCGCGATTGTCGCTCTGGTGCTGGGCACGCTAGCCGTATGGATTTTCAAACTGCCGGTCGCAACCATCGGCTCGCGGTTCCATGGGATACCCAGCGGCATGCCGCATCTGCACATTCCTGTATTTCGCTTTGATTTGATTCACGGACTCCTGGGACCGGCATTAACGGTTGCCATGCTGGGCGCTATCGAGTCGTTGATGTCGGCAGTCGTGTCGGATCGGATGAGCAATAGCAGCAACGTCAAAGACCGGCACAATCCGAATGTGGAACTGGTGGCACAGGGAATCGCCAATGTATTTTCGCCAATGTTTGGTGGCTTGCCGGCAACCGGCGCCATCGCTCGCACCGCGACCAATATCCGTTCAGGAGCAAAAACGCCGGTAGCGGGCATGATTCACGCGCTCACGCTGCTGGCGATTCTGCTGTTTGCTTCGAAACTGGTGAGTTTCGTGCCCATGGCGGTGCTGGCCGGGATCCTGATGGTGGTGAGCTACAACATGGGTGAGTGGCGCGAGATTCCGTCGCTGCTCAAGCTCACGAAAACCGACATCAGCGTATGGCTGGTCACGTTCGCGCTGACGGTCTTCGCCGACCTGACGGTCGCAGTACAGGCTGGCATGATCCTGGCGGCGTTGCTTTTCATCAGCCGCGTAGCCGCGACCACAACGGTTTCGCAGGTGACCGACGACTACGTTGAAGATGGACGCGTGCACATTCTGCAGGATAAAGACATCCCGTATTACGCGACCATCTTTCGCATCCACGGGCCGTTTCTGTTCGGCGCGACCGACAAGATTGACGTGGTCACCGAGAATCTTCACAAGCTTCCGCCGGTCGTGATTCTGCGGCTGCGCAACATGACAGCGCTCGATGCCACCGGCCTTTTCGCGCTGGAAGAAGTCGCGCGGACCCTCAAGGCGAGTGGTCGCCAGTTGATTCTTTGCGGCGCCCGGGAACAGCCGTTGCGGCTAATTCAGCAGACGGAGTTTGAGGAGTTGGTCGGTCCCGAGAACATTTGCGACAACGTGCAGGAGGCCCTGGGCCGGGCGGAAGAGGCTTTCGAAAGGCTGCAACCGGTGGCTCCAGGAAGGTAGACCACCAAATGGGAACACTTGTTTCGCTGATAAGACACGATCCGATGGCGGTCATTGGGCTCTTGCTGATTGGTCTTTCCGGAATGCTTGCGTTTCGCCTTCTTCGAAAACTGCAACGAGCGGGAGAAACTTTCTCCTATATTTTTGTCCCTGTTTGGACTGTCCCGCATGCATATCTCAAGGCGCGATCCAAACACGGTTGGTCGCCTTGGCCTGCATATGCGATGTGGTTGTGTAGTGGTTCGGGAATCGCCCTGCTGGTGCTTGGTCTTTTTCGGTTAAGCGACTGAAAGAACGCGCTCGCAAACTTACCGGATCAGACCGGTTCTAGTGCATCGCGACCGCATTCGTAAGGTTCGCATTCAGGTACCGGCTCATCGCCAAATCGACAATTGCGCCGATCATCTCCGTGTAGGAGAGCCCGTGCGCCTTCGCGGCCATGGCAAATTCCTGCCGGCTTGCCAGCCACGGATTCGGATTCGCTTCGATGACGTAGACGTCGCCGTTCGGAGCGAGTCGCATGTCGATGCGTCCATAGTCGCGCAACTTCAGCGCCCGGTACGTAGCCAGCGCCGTAGCGGACAACCGCTTAATCGTATCTTCGTCCAGATTTTCCGCGATCGATGACTTGGTCAGCTTGTAGGCTTCGGTATTCTTTTCGAACTTTACGTCGTAGCTGGCGATTTTTGGCATTCCTTCGGGCAAGCGTGACAGATCGAGCTCGACCAGCGGTAAAACTTGCGTCCGTTCGTAGCTGCCTAGAATTCCGGCGTAAATTTCCCGCCCCTCGATGTATTCCTCAATCAGGGCGGGCGAGTCGAATTCGTCCTGGATGTACTCGATGCGCTCCATCATCTCCTTAACACTTTTTACGACGGAGCCCGCATCGATACCGATCGATCCATCCTCCCACGACGGTTTGACGATAAGTGGAAAAGAAATGTCGTGGGCATGTTCAATGCGCCCGCGATAGGCCGTCGCGAAAAATGGAGTCTTGATGCCGTGAAAACCGAAGATCTTCTTGGCAATCGCCTTGTCCTGCGACAGGATAATGCCGTGAGGACCGACGCCGGTATAGCGCAATCCAAGCAGGTCAATGTACGCGACCACGTTCATCTCCCTGGTGTCGTCGCCATCGAACGATTCTGTAAGATTGAAAATCAGGTCGGCATCGCAGCGCGAAAGCGAGTGCAGCGATTGCGGACGCCCGTCGAGTTCGAAATAGGAAGGCTCGTGCCCCAACTTCTGCAGCGCTTCGAAGATTTCCTCGCGGTCGGTCTTTTCTTTTTTCTTGACCTTCTTCGCTTTCTTGCGAGGCTTGCGCGATGGCGCTTCCGCTTCTTCTTTTTCTTCTTTCGCTGCAGCCGCGACCGGATCTTCGTTCCACAAGTCGTAGAGCAGCGCGATTTTTAGTTTTGCTCCGATCATAATGTCTCCTCGGTGCAGGTCTTAGGTGTCAGGTGCCAGGTGTCAGGTGTCAGGAAAATCTGGACGTCTGCTCGGTCCCCAGTTTTCCTGAGACCTGACACCGAATACCTGAGACCTGTTCTACGGCTGAATAAATTTTCCTTTCGTCACATAAGTCATTACCAGCGCAGTGGCATAGGCCGTAACTTCGGCCAGATGTTCCGCGCTGCGCGTCCTGTCGGCGCGCAAGTCGAGTTCACCGGCGCGCTTTTCGATCGTATCCATCAAAGTCTTGATCAGCGGACGCTGCGCTCCCGTCCACTGCGCAACTTTATCAATCACTGCCTTGCGATGCTGATGCAGAAATTCGTGCGCTGGCAGCGCCGTCTTCCGCCGCTTCGAGACGGGAAAGATATCGCGCAAATCTGTATCCGGCGTAAGCTCGGTGACCGCTACTTCTTCCCGCGCCGACTGCTGCAGGTGGTAAAACTCCGCCACCGTACTTTCCATATCATCGACCGTGATGTCGGTCTGCCCGCGCCGCCGTGGAGGGTCGCTCTTCCCCAACTTGCGCACCAGCCGGTGCAAATAAAGAAGCTTCTCCAGCGCACCCCAGCCGCGATACCGCTTGCGCCAGTTCGAGCGCGGCGTCAGCCACACCGCAAAGGTCTCGGCAAAATCTTCATCCGGATGCTTCTGCGCATACCAGCCCGGCAAATGCCGCACATAATCGCGCGAGAACGGCGCGGGCCGGTAGTTGTCGCGATACGGGCGGCGGAACGGCCCGAAGGTCTTTTTCCACTCCGGTGAATTGTGCAGCTTGTACGCATAGGTGAACGCGTGTCCGGCTTCATGCCGCAAGTACATCATGATCTCTCTCGCGTCTTCCAGGTCGTGCGTTTCTTTTTCCAGTTGCGCCAGCGCCGCACTCGCCAGGTAAAACGGAATCCCGATGATCGGCTCGCCGGACGGGCATCCCCACTCGTCCGTCAGGTAAACCGCCGGACGAAATTTCGTCAGCCCCTTCGCCTCCAGTTCACGATAGAGCTGTTCGACAAAGCGTTCGACCGGCGACCCGGCAAGCGTAAGCCCCAGCTCGCGAATCGGCCGACTCAGAAGTTCCTGGTACGCGGGTTCAGGTTTTGCGTTTACGATGTCGTGCACAAACGCTCGCTCACGAATAGTCTGCAACCGCGCGGGCACACACGGGGAGGGGCAGTATCACTAAGGTTAACAATAATGGAAAGCGGGGATCTTTAGAAGTAACTGCGGTAATGCGGGGCGATAGAGAGGGCAGGCAAACTGCCGCACCACCTCAAAACTTTGATCTTTGTACTGCAAGAGCGAGCAGTGACACAAAAGTTGTCACGTTGACCGCCCCGATGCGTGGAGGGATGTATCAAAGATACATTCGCGCCCGGCCAGCCATCTACGAAAGGAGCGAATTAGTCTAGCCGCTGGCCGACGCTGAGTGCAGGCGCAGGGGCAGCACCGACGCGTAGTTATGGAAATCCCGGTCGGTCGTGAGAATGCTCCAGTCGCGGCGGTGGGCGGCGGCGCAGATCAGGAAATCGATGGCCGATCCGGCGATCCCGTGGGTGCGGCAGCGGTTGTTCATGTGGGCGGCTTCTTCGTAGTCCTCCGCCTCAAGTGGGTGCTCAGGGAAGGCCCGCAGGTAGTCGCGCAGTTTGCGAAACTGGGCCTCCTCGCGAACGCCGGAAAGCAGTTCCTGGCGAACCGGCCCCAGCAACTGCACCCGTCCCTCGCGAACCAGCTCGGCCAATGTTTCGGTGAGCTTTCGCTCCCGAGGGTTGAGGTCTTCCGGCTTCCGCCGCAGGGCCAGCGACCAGACGGGGGTATCCACCAGCACCATCATGGACGGCGGCGCAAACTCCTCTTGGGAGCGTGACCCGTGTTCCGGCGCCGTTCGCTCTTGTAGTCGTAGGCAGGGTCAATCGGAAAAGTACCGAAGGCTTCCAGAATGCGCATCTGCTCACGCTTGCGGACGTATTCCTCCAGAGCGGCGGTGACCGCTTCCTTCTTGGATTTGTGACTGCCGGCGCGGCGCGCGTCCTCGATGAGCCGGTCGTCCAATGCAAGGTTCGTTGGCATGTGTATATTCTTACACATCATAGTGTGTAAGTAAAGCGTAAATTTCACAAACGGAAATGAAAAGCAAACCTAAAAAGTTACGGGAGGAACTGTAAGCTCCCTTACTGAATCAGCGTCCCATTCCCATTCGGCTCTTCCGGCGGGATCACTACCGCAGCCGCCACCCGGTCTCCGGGTTCAACGTGTATCAACCGCACGCCCTGCGCTGACCGTCCCGATTCGCGGATGAACTTTGACTCGATGCGGATGATCTTGCCGTACTGGCTGATCAGCATCACTTCGGATTTCTCACTCACCTGCGAGATGCCGACGACTTTGCCGTTGCGCTCCGTTGTCTTGACGTTGATCACGCCTTTACCGCCGCGATTGGTGAGGCGGTATTCATCGGCGGGAGTGCGCTTGCCGTATCCATTCTCGGTGACGGATAGAATGAGCGAACCTTTTTCCGGCACGAGGTCGGCGACTTCGGGAGCGACATCGCCTTCTTTCGCCACCGCTTTCGCCTCGGGCTTGATCGTGGTGGCCATGCCGACGATGTAATCTTTCTCGCCGAGATTCATGCCACGGACGCCTGTAGCGTTGCGTCCCATGGATCGCACGTCGTTTTCGTCGAAGCGAATCGCCTGTCCGTCGTGGGAGGCGAGAAAGACGATCTGATTGCCGTCAGTCAGCGAGGCCGCGACCAGTTCGTCGCCCTGCTCGATATTGATGGCGATGATGCCGCGCTGCATCACGTGCGAGAAATCTTTCACCGCAGTCTTTTTCACTGTACCGTTGTGCGTGGCAAAGAAGACGTACCTGTGTTCTTCTTCCAGATCACGCACGGCGAGCATGGTTCGTACCGTTTCGCCCGGCTGCAAGCCCACCAGGTTGCCGACGTGCTTCCCTTTGCCGGCAGCCGCGATGTCAGGAATCTCATACACCTTGAGCCAATACACGCGTCCGGTGTTGGTGAAGATCAGAATGTAGGCGTGCGTCGAGGCAATGAACAGGTGCTCGACGAAATCCTCGTCGCGCGTCTTCATGCCGGTTCGCCCAGTGCCTCCGCGGCGCTGCATGCGGTAGGTCGAGATCGGCGTGCGCTTCATGTAGCCGGAATGGCTGACCGTGACCGCGACTTGCTCGTCGGCAATCAGGTCTTCCAGCATGATCTCCGCCGCTTCGTCTTCAATCACCGTGCGCCGCGCGTCACCGTACAGCTTCTTAACTTCTTCCAGTTCCTTGATGATGACGCCGCGCAGTTTCTTCTCCGAAGCAAGAATCGATTCGAATTCGCCAATCGCCTCTCGCACCGACTTCAATTCGTTAGAGATTTCGTCGATCGAGAGCTTCGTCAACCGGTGCAGTTGCAGTTCGAGGATGGCATCGGCCTGCTTTGCGGTGAACGGCTTATCCGCGTCGAGCTTCGGAGCGCGGCCAGTCGTGTTGATGTCAATTTTCTTGCCGCCAAAGTAAGCAACTAAATTTTCCCGAGCATCGGCGCGATTCGCACTCCCGCGGATGATCGCGATCACGTTATCCAGGTGATCAAGCGCTGTCAGGTAGCCTTCCAGAATGTGCTCGCGATCGCGCGCTTTGTTCAGTAAATACGAAGTGCGCCGCCGCACCACATCGACGCGATGGTCGATGAAATGCTTGATCGCCTGGATCAGTCCCATTTCCTTCGGCTGGGCGTTGACCACGGCCAGCAGAATCATGCTGAAGCCTTCCTGCATCGACGTGTGCTTGAAGAGTTGGTTCAGCACAATCTGTGGTTCGGCTCCGCGCTTGAGTTCGATCACGATGCGCATGCCGTCGCGATCGCTTTCGTCACGCATGTCGGAGATGTCGTCAATCGTCTTGTTGTTGACCAGGTCGGCAATGCGCTCGATGAGGCGAGCCTTATTCACCTGATAGGGAATCTCGGTGACGATGATCGCTTGCCTGTCCTTGTTGATATTCTCGATGGCGGCCCGGGCGCGCATCATGAAACGGCCGCGGCCAGTCCGGTAAGCCTCAAAAATCCCAGCGCGCCCGTGAATAATGCCGGCCGTGGGGAAGTCCGGCCCCTGCACGAATTTCAGAATTTCCGGCAGCTGCGCTGCGGGATTATTCACCAGCGTAATCGTCGCATCGACAATCTCAGTCAAGTTGTGCGGCGGAATCTTGGTCGCCATACCGACAGCGATGCCATCGGATCCATTGACCAGCAAGTTGGGATAACGCGCGGGAAGAACAGCGGGCTGCGTCTCCGTGCCGTCGTAATTCGGATAAAAATCAACCGCTTCCTTATCGAGATCTTCAAGCAGCGCGGTAGACACACGCGTCAAACGAGCTTCGGTATATCGATCGGCCGCCGGAGGGTCGCCATCAACGGACCCAAAGTTGCCCTGCCCATCGACCAGCGGCGCGCGCATGGCAAACGGCTGCGCCAGTCGCACCAACGCATCGTATACGGCCAGGTTCCCATGAGGATGATACTTGCCCATGACTTCGCCGACGATGCGGGCGCACTTGCGCGTAGCCCGTCCCGGAGCCAGCCCCATCTGCTGCATGGTGTACAGGATGCGGCGATGCACCGGCTTCAATCCGTCGCGGACGTCGGGCAGCGCGCGGCCAATAATTACCGACAACGAGTAGTCGAGATACGACCGCTTCATCTCGTCTTCAATGTTGACGGGTTGCATGTTGAGGGCGCCCGGAGATTGTCCGTCGCCTCCAGGAGGAGGAGTTAAGGGAAGCTCAGGATTCTGATCGTCAGCCATGAAATTCAGTTCTCGGTTCTCAGTTGTCAGTTCTCAGTAAAGGCTCCTGCGAGCCTGTGCGGGGACGGGCGGCTCGCCGGTTCTTCGAGCGAAGCCCCGCACTCTCTGTCGCACCACAAATCTCGCTAAGTGATTGCATCTACAGGTGCTTATCTGGCCGAATTTACACAAGAATTATACCACGTTTGAGGTTATAGGAGGACGGACCACGCCCGTTGGCTTTTGAGGCTCTCTACAAAGTGCGATTTTGCGTTGCGCAGCGGTTTAGGCGCTCAACTTCGACGGCTTCAACCCCCGAGGGACCGGCCGATTATGCTCCGATTACGCTCTCCGCAACGTCAGCAGCGTAATCTCCGGCGGCACGCCAATCCGCACCGGGAAGCCGAATGTTCCGAGTCCTCGATTCACATAGAGCGCAGCCTTCTGCAAGCCGGCTTTCTGCAGTCCGTTTCCGGATCCCGCGCCAGCGTGTCCGTTCATCGGAATTGGCAGCCGGTACAGCCCCGCCACAAACGGCGAAATCAGCCGCGCCGGGCTAACGCTGTGATCCACGATCTCAAACTTAATCTGCCCGCCATGAGTATGCCCGGCGAGACTCAGCTCAATCCCCAACTCGGCCGCGCGCCGAAATGAGTTCGGATTATGCGAAAGCAAAACATTAGGCATGTCGCGCCGGATCAGAGGCTCAATCTCGCGCAACATCGGTCCGGTATGCTCGCCGCTAACCATGTGGTCGCGCTGATAGTCGACGCCCAGCAGATTGAAGCGCCCTCCATTGTGCTCTATCACCGCCGAAGACGCGCGCAGGAGCCGCATTCCTTTTTCGCGAAAGAGCCGTTCCGCCTCATCTTCCACTCCCGCATAAATTTCGTGGTTGCCGTTGCATCCCCAAACGCCCAGCGGAGCGCGCAACCGGCTCAATTCGGTTATGCAGACGTCCAGCGGATCGCCTTCACTCGAGACGAAGTCTCCCGTAACAAAAGAAATATCGGGCTGCAGATCGTTCGCCATGTCCACCGCGCGGGCAATCTCGAGCGGCGGCATGTAGTCGCCAATGTGGATGTCACTAAGCTGAGCGATGCGTAACCCATCCAGCTCCGGAGGAAGATTGGCGACCGGCACATCGACGCGCTCAATCGTATAGCGCAATCGCCCGGCGGCAAATCCATAGGTAGCGGCAAGGAATGGAAAGCCGCCAGCAAGGACGGCCGCGTATTGAAAGAAGGTGCGCCGGGAAGGACTGAATCCACCCGCAACCGCTCCAGAGTGAGGCAGAGACCGGGCCGCGACGTTGGTGACCCATTCAATCGCTGCCACCGATTCGACTGCCAGGAATCCGAAGAACGAAGCAACCATCCATAGGCGGGCAACCGTGGTTAGAGTTTTGCCCAGGTTGACGGAGCCCAAGCTAATCCGCGAAATCGCGTGCCCAAGCAATGGATCAAGAAGCGTAGCCATCAACGCGGCGGCGAGAGCGATCAGTCCAGCATGAAGAGCAAAATGCCAGTTGGCATTCGAGAACGTGGCAATCCACATCCATGCCCTCATGAACCAGAATCGTTGGACGGCATAAACCGCTAAGAGAAACAATGCGAAGAAAAGAACTCGG
>DATFVD010000583.1:0-4501 GCA_035260505.1 Terriglobales bacterium | reverse complement strand
CGACGCCCCAATCGATCCGATCAGGAAATAGGCTGCGGCCAGGATGAGGTAGGCCATCGACAGGGCACGGCGAAAGCCGAGGCGGTCGGCGGCGGCTCCTCCGAAGATGGCGAGAAACCAGACCATGCCGCCGAACAAGCCAGTCAGGGTTCCGGTTTGCTCAGTCGAGAAGTTCAATTTTTCCTGCAGGTAGAGGGCTAGAGAGGCAAAAGCCCCGTAGTAGGAAAGACGTTCGAATATCTCGCTGATGTTCGCGACCCAGAAGGGGCGTTCGAAACCGGTGCGGATTTCGTCGAAGCGTTCGGAAAGGGTCAAACTGGCTCCTGATGGATCATGTGGCATGGGCGCCCTCGCCCGCGATCAATAGCCAAAGCGGTCGCGCACCTGTTGGGCTGTCAGACCCGCGACCCGAATCACTTTATTCCGGCTGGTCAGGCCGGATGCAATAGTAACGGAGGACCGCGCCACCTTCAAAAGTTTTGCGAAGAATTCGATGCAGGCGGCGTTGGCTTTGCCGTCCGCGGGAGGGGCAGTCAGGGCGACTTTCAGCGCGTCGCCTACTTCGCCGGTGATGGCGTTCTTCTTGGCGCGCGGGTGGACTTTGACAGCGAAGGTGATTCCGTTGGGCGAATTTTTAATTGCTACCATCGAAAGGCGCTACCACAGGGGGACACAGAGGTACCACAGGGGAGCACAGGGGAAACCTGCAACGTACCCTTAGATTTTCCTCCGTGTACCCCTGTGCCCCCTGTGGTTAAGCTTTTGCTCGTTCCCCGAAGATGGCCGTTCCGACGCGCACACACGTTGCGCCCTCTTCGATCGCTACTTCGAAATCGTGCGACATGCCCATGGACAGAGCCGCCATACTAATTTGCGGCAGGTCGCGCGGGGCAATTCTGTCTCGAATCTGACGGAGTTGGCGGAAATAGGCTCGGGAGCCTTCCGGATCTTCTGTGTAAGGCGGGACGGTCATGAGGCCGTTGATTTTCAAATTTTCCCAGCGCGGAGCGTTTCGCAGAATTTGTTCCAGTTCGCCAGAGTGAAGTGCGACTCCGCTTTTTGCATTCTCGCCACCGACGTTGATCTCAATCAGTACGGATAATTTCTTGCCCGCGCTTTCCGCGGACGCATTCAGCCTCTCCGCCAGCCGCACTGAGTCAACGGAATCCACAGCTTCAAACAACTCCGCCGCCTTCGCGGCTTTATTTGTCTGCAGATGTCCGATGAGGTGCCATTTTGTGTCGCGCAAGTCGCGCAAAGCAGCTGCCTTCGCTGCAAACTCCTGCACCCGGTTCTCGCCAAAGACGCGCAGGCCGGCAGCGTATGCCTCGCGGATGCGTTCTACGGGAAACATCTTGCTCACGCCCACCAGTGTGATTTCGTCCGGATTACGGGCTGCCCGCCGCGCCGCTGCTGCGATTCGCTCCCGCACCTCCGCGATATTTTCCGCAATCGACATAAAGCGAAAACCACGAAGGACAAAATATCACGAAGGAGGATCCCAACCGGCATTTGCGTTATCGGGTGAGCCGAACTGCGCTCGGCTTGGACAGCGAGGGCGGTTATGTCCACGCAACCCTGGACGGACGAGGTCGCCCGACCCCTCATAAGCCTTGCCATGACGGCTATTGGTCACATCATCCCGACCGGTGGAGCAGGTTCGTTGGGATCGCCCGCACTCGAAAGTGGAATCCGAATCATTAGCAGAGCCAGGGCCACCATCACCGCGATCCCAGCCAGGTATGACGGCTCGCTGAAGATCTGCGGTCTCGCCCACTTGGGTGCAAATTGCAGCCCCGCCCAAACCAGCCCCAGCAGCGCTTCGCCCGCGATGAGTCCTGAGGCGGTGAGAACTCCGGCATTCTCCACGCGTGCTCTCTGAGCCGCGTTGAGGCCGCGCCTCGCCGCCATCCGATCTGCCACCGCGCGGAAGACTCCACCGATGAAAATTGCAAATGTGGTTTCAAACGGAAGATACATTCCTACCGCGACCAGCATGGGGCTTTTCACCTGCATCATGATCATGGCAAACCCGAACAGGATCCCCACCACTACCAGCGCCCAGGCCATTTCGCCGCCGACGATTCCCTGGGCGAGCGTGGCCATCAGGCCGGACTGGACGGCTGGCAACTGGCGATCGCCGAACCCGATTCCGCCGGCTTGGATGTTGGCGGCGTTCAGCAAGTAGAGCGGCCAGTACATGACCAGACTGGCTACGACGACCGCGATCAATTCCGCGATCTGGATTTTACGCGGTGTGCCGCCCAGGATGTAACCGACCTTGAAATCCTGCAACAGTTCACCAGCGACCGCCGATGAAACGCAAACCACCGCGGCCACACCGAGAACCACGGCTACTCCTTCGCCGCCTGAGACTCCAAGCGAAACCATGAGGAGGGCTGCGATCAGCAGGGTCGAAAGCGTTAAACCTGAAATGGGATTATTCGAAGATCCGATGAAGCCGACCAGGTTCCCCGAAACCGTGGCAAAGAAGAAACCGACAACGATCATGACCCCGGCAGCCAATACTGCTGGCCAAACCAGGCCCGAGATGTGGATGTAAAGAAAACACATCAGAACAAACATGAGAGCAATCAATCCGAGAACAACCTTCGAACTCATGTATTGTTCGGTTCGTGAAAGCTTAGCCCGGTCATCGGCGGTCTGCTTCAGATCACCGAATGCCTTGCCGAGTCCGGCGGTGAGGCTCTTCCGCATGTTGTAGAGCGTATAGGCCGCGCCGACGAGCATTCCCCCGACGGCGATGGGCCGAACGATGAACCGCCACACCGCGAGCACCATCCCCGACCAGTTGTCGGGGGTATCGGCGGGCAGATAGTTTCTGAGCTGCGGCCCAAGAAAATACACCAGCATCGGAACCAGCAGCCCCCAGGCGATCACCCCGCCGGCGAACTGCAGCGAGGCCAACCGCAGTCCGATGATGTAACCCACACCCAAATATGCCGGGCTCACACTGGGAGCGGCAAACATGCTGGTCGCTCCGGTTGCCACCATGTTCGTGCTTCCGGCCGGGCCGAGTCGAATCTGACTATGGCCCAGGTTGCCGATGCGAATATGAAAGTCCTTGTCGGCGGCGAACAGTCCGAAGCGGCCGAGCATGTAGACCACGCCGCCCACACCGATGTTCCAGAAAAGGTACTTCGCAGCGGCGGCGCCCCGCTGGCCGGCCTTGTGGATTTCCCCGGCAGCGACCGACTCGGGGAATGGCAATTCCGGGTCCTCGACCATGACCCTTCGGACCAAAGATATAAAAAGGACACCGAGGATGCTCCCGACCATGATCAGTGCAGTGGATTTCCAATACGCGTCGTGGGGGCGAAACGAAGGCCAAGCTTTTGCGATCAGGAAGGCCGGAATCGTGAAGATGGCCCCGGCGGCGATACCTTCTCCGATCGAGCCGGCAGTTCGCGCAATGTTTTCCTCGAGCAGCGATCCTTTCCATGCGCGCAACACCGCCATGGCGATGACCGCTGCCGGATAAGTTGCTGCGATGGTAATGCCGGCCCGCAAACCGAGATACGCGTTGGCCGCGCCGAGAACCACGGTCAGAATCAGACCCAGAAAAATTGCCCGGAAGGTCAACTCCTTCATTTCCATGGTTTCCGGGACGTAGGGGCGATGCTTACGCACAGTTCCGGGACCATCCCCGGCGGGAGTGCTCATAGAAGGATCCTCGTGGTCACTAGGGTTTTCATTGCCGATTCACAGGAGCAGCGACGGCGCACCTTAACATGCCGAATGGCAGCTTTACAAGTGCAGCGGTCTCGCAGGATACCCTTTATTCGCAACTTCGCATCGTACTGAGGGTTAGAATAGTTCTGTCCAGGCGGTATTTTGTGACTCCCGTTGCCAGACCCTCGTGGAGCCGGTTTTTCGAGGAATTCCATTGCCGGGGATGTGGCGCCCAACAAGCATATCGCTCCCGCCCTCGCGGCTTCTTTGAGAAATATGTGCTTCCGTTTTTGTTGCTGCAAGCGGTCCGGTGTGAGCATTGCTATCACCGGGGTTACGTCTTGCGGACGGTTCCGGCGATCGAACGGGCTGAGCCCGAACGCAAGCAGTCACAGAGTCATCCGCCGGGGGGTTCGAAGTCCGACAGTCGCGTTGCATAGATGTGTGCACCGCGGCTATACTGACTCAGTGTAGCCCGGCAAAAAGTATCATCGGCTTGCCGGGTGCTGGAGGCCGTCTTCAGCAGTAGCAGTAACAGTACTGGGTTTCGAATACGGGCTGCCCAGGGCCAAGCGGCGGACCATGGGCTCGCAGAGCATGGGTTCACCGACTGGGCCACGCACGTTGCTGCGAGTTTATTCTTCACTCTCTTCCCTGCCGATTGCCGTGTCTGTGGTTTCCCACTCCTTAGAGTTTCCCGTCTTCCCGTTTGTGCGAAGTGTTTGATTGCGCTTCGACCGCTGAAGGGGTCGTACTGCACGGTTTGTGGAGAAGCATTGCAGGTCCCGGCCTATATCGATCGCGGAGA
>DATFVD010000582.1:0-3674 GCA_035260505.1 Terriglobales bacterium | reverse complement strand
CCAAGCTAGTGACTCGTTCCTGATCCAGCGGGCCGGCTGTAAAGCCGGCTCAGTTGGCGGCCTCGTCAGTCCCATCTACGGATCCACCAGAAGAGAAAAATGAGCGCGGCCGGAATCCCGCCGAATAGTCCTATTGCCCAGGCTGCATCACAGGAGATCCTTCCGGTGCAAGAAGGCATTCATTGATGGCCCCCGTCGCCTGTTCAAAATGCTCAGTTGTCGCTCACGAAACAGCCTCCATCCCTGAGACGGCGGTCCACATCGCTTGACCATGTACTTCGCGACGCTCGACTGAGCGACCTCGAAACCGAGCTTGAGCAGCTCGCCATGGATGCGCGGCGCGAGGATGGAGTTCTCGGTACAAACAACACAGCGGAAGCTATTTCCCTTCGCCGAACGAGCGAATTATCGCTTCTTTTTCTTCGCGAAAATCACGTTCCAGTTATCCCTATAAGCTTTAGAAACGGGTTTCTGGCCTTCGCCCCTACTATAGCCGGAGGGTGAGGCGGCAGCTAATTCTCCGCCGTCAGCCTTGGATGGCTCCGCGCCGGAAGTGCTCTTTTTCTCCGGTGGGGCCTCATTTTCCGGAGCGGAGTTGGTTTTAGTTTTCTTGTCGTCGCTGGCCATCATCTTTTCCTGACGCTGATTTTGTCTGATCAAGTTGAACTACCACTGAGGTTCAGAGACCAGATTTCTGTCCATCGCAGGGACCTCAAAACGCAAGGTGAGGACATTAGAAGGATACCCCGGCCGGGTCTTCTCGCGCACTTCTACTACAACGCGAACTTGAACTTGCGTCCGATGAAACTTCCCAAGAAGTAAGAAAGTGCATCGGAATTGCGTCAGTGTAGCAAGCAATGGGAACCGCAACAATGACAGTCACCGAATCTGAAAGCCTCAAGAAGGGCAGCCGTGTTTATGCTCACATCGGACACCCGGTTTCACCTAACATACTCAAAACTCCCTACTCGTTGCCCTTCAGAGCGATCACGCAAGCACGTAAGTCAGCGAGCAATATAGTCGCCTGTTCTCGGGTCTCCAATCTGAATTTGGTGCCGGGAAAATTGGTAAACATTCGTGAGTGAGCGGCGAACGAACTCGGCGTCTGCCGATTCCAGTAAGTCTCAGCCCACTTCAAAAGCTCCAGGTCGTCCTGATCCGTTGTTCCTCGGCGTGGACCACGTGCGAGTAGTCCGGCGCGGCAAAAGTTCCATGGAAAATCCACCCAGATGAGTGCTGTTGCCCTCGGAAGAGCGACGTCGGCAAGCCAGCCATATACACCTTCAATGATCCAGAGCGGCTTGGGGGGAAACTTCGAGCGTCATTCGGCGTGCGGCATCTTCATCCCGCTTCCGACCGTAGCCATTTCCCTCCCAATTCAGCGGATCGAGATCAATCAGCGGCAAGACTCTCGGCCAACGCACTCTTTCCCGCCCCGCTGTTGCCGATAATCACCGTGCGTTGGCTCAGGGATTCGAACATTGGTCCGACCGCGAAGCTATGCCGTCGCGTTCATCCTAGTTCCGCGCGAGCGGGTTAATGCAACGGAAGCGCCCCGAAACCCGGGGCACTCCCAAATTGCAACCGGCCAGAACCTCAGGCAGCGACCTTGGTCGACTTGACCTGCAGGACTTTGCCGGAGCTCGCGATCGGGATCGCCCGAGGCTTCATCGCCTCCGGGATCTCGCGCTCGAGGTCGACGTGCAGGAGCCCGTTCTCCAGCCTTGCGCCCTTGACCACAACATAGTCGGCAAGCTGGAAGCCGCGCTCAAAGGTCCGCTCGGCGATGCCCTTGTAGAGAACGTCGCCGGTCTTTTCCTCGTCGTTGGGCTGTTTCTCGCCGCGGATCGTCAGCATGTTTTCCTTCGCTTCGATCGAAAGATCAGCGTCGGTGAATCCGGCGACTGCGACTGAGATACGAAAGGCGTTTTCGCCGTTCCGCTCAATATTGTAGGGCGGATAGCTGGGCACCGAGCCTTCCACGCCGCCGAGTTGGTCGAGCAACGAGAACATCCTGTCGAAGCCGACGGTTGAACGGTAGAGGGGAGCAAAATCGAATGTACGCATAGCATGACCTCTTTAGTTTGAGCGACATGCGAACGGTTCGCCCTCAGGGCCGAACCTTCCGTATCACGCAGCCTTATGGCCTGCGCGCTTCGTAATTGGGAATGCATGCAGGCCTTTGCAATAGATCAAACAGAATAGTTGCCGATATCGCGTTGGTTAGCCGTGCAGGACCACGTCCAACAAGGAGCTGTGAACTTCCAGGCCGCTGCCGTCGTAATCAGCGAAGCCCAAACGCCGAAATTTGTTCATGAAGAAGCTCACGCGTGAGCGCGTCGTGTCGATTGACTCATTATAGTAGACAGCATAGGCGCCTACGATCCGGCGCAGTTGCGGTTTCACCGAAAGCCATTCAAACTGACTCTCTACCGTCTGATGCCCACTTGGCCGGTTTCGCTTGTTGCGTACCAACCATCTCTAATGGCCCGCCGATCGGATACCGTTTCCTGAACGTGATGCGGCGTTGGATTGTTCATGATGTTCACTCTTTTGGGTCTGCAAGGCTCGGGGTCACCTTACGGCCCGGAGCGGGGACGGGCATTTGCATTCCCGGCGCTCGCATCGTGTCCGACTCGCCAAAGCGCGCGCGAATGGGTGCGCCGAATTTTTCGGGGATTGCTGTATGGTGCGGGAAAAGCGCGGACCATTGCTCCTGCACCAGCTCCGCCGCTCTCGCGTGGATAACCAAACCGAGAACGATCGCTACCGCACAAGCCGCAATTTTCTTCAAGACCGGTGCTCCCATCTGTGCAGGCGGGAGCATGATTGGTCTCTCAGGCACCAGCGCCTGTCGTTGGATTTGATTGCCGGTGATTACAAGAACATGGGGTGCCGCGGAGAATTAACAAGTGGCGTGGCAAAAGGGATTGATTCCTGCTCAACCAGATGCCGGCGACGAACGCACTCCGGCCGGTGATGGGCCCCGCGCCGACCTGAATTGTCGGGCCTGGCGTGACGAATTCTCGAGCCGGCGTCGACTTGTTAATCGGATAGCATCCTGCTTTGCATTGCTTCGGTTCCGCATGTCACACAAGCGAGCTTCGTCTGCTCCTCGCCATCCGCGACCTCGATTGTCCGGGTGCGCATGAGCTTCTGACAGATGGGACAGATCCAGATCGGTGCCGGCGACAACGGATCAGGCTGAAAAGGCGGCATGGCGTGTCCCTATGCTGTTGAGGGGAGGCGTGCGGCCACGCAAACTTGGAAGGCCAGCCAACGGAGGTGGCCTAATCCGCCCGGATTTTCGAGTGTATTTCGTCGGCACTGCTTATCGCGGCTTCTAATCGTCTCATTTGAGCTGCGAGAATAAGCCAAGCTTGAGCGGCAGTGAGGAGGCGAGTCCTATGTCGCGGTTCGCGTTCGGCCTGCGTTATTTTCTCTTCGGCTTGGGATCGGCACTCAATACTGGTGAGCATGACCTGGTCCATCGATCTGACACAGGACTGCCCGAATTTGTGCCACGCTGTCTGTGCAATATTGATCACCCGACACTCTACGAGAGATCGCCGGATAGCTCCTACACCAGGAAATTGTCGGCTATTATTTAATGCGGGATAATCACAGGTCAGGCCAAATGCGAAGATTCATTATCCCGTATTGCCGATGGGATT
>DATFVD010000581.1:0-12979 GCA_035260505.1 Terriglobales bacterium | reverse complement strand
GAAGGACGCAGTTGACCAGCATCACCTTTCGTTGGCGCACGGTTAGGGCATGGAAGGACCGCGTGGTCATCGCGGAACGCATCGAGAGCCTGCCATCGTAAATCTTGCGGCCGGCGACGATTCCGATGGCGACAGCAATCGGTCTATCCCGCGGGCGGCAAGGTCGCTTTCTAAGATTGCTTAGAGCGATCAGACAGCGGGAGTGCGGTCGGAAAGCTTCGAAATTCCCCGAGGAGCACTCGAACCTGCTCGGGTGCGTCCGTCACGGCAAAATACGCACGCGGGGACGCGCGATTGTTTGGGGGGATGATTGCGGTTACGAAGCACGCCGTTCGACGATTGGGATCATGTGCCGCCTTGCTAGAGCCTCAATTTCCGGCTCGGTCACCGCCGAGAGGTCTGCGCTTTCGGTAGCGATGACCCGTCGAGAAATATCGGGATGATGGGTCTTCAAATATTCCTTCAAGAAGTCGGCGGCGTTGCTTTGTCCGGTGGCGTGACCGATGAGGACGATCTCATTCGCCGGAGTGATATCTTTCGCGATCTCCTCATAAAACGAATCCTCTTCGGGTACGCGCTCGCCTCGGTAGTGCGCTTCCTTTCGATGAATCAGATGATGATGGAAATTGTAAGGATCGTAAGGTCGCACTTTATGTTCGGCTGCCGGACGACTGCCACCGAGATCCTGGTAAACATGGGCGGCGTGGTGGTCGATGACGACTATCATCCGGCTGGGTTGGGCCGGTTCTTCTTCTAGCTGCGCAATCGGTCCGGCGTCCTTCAATAATTTACGCAGCCGGGAAACTTCCTCCACGCCAAGATCATGGGTCTGCGGCTTCTTGAAAAAGACGCGTTGGGTGCCGACGCGGAACACAAATTCATCGCCACCATGCGGTTGGACCTCGCCCAGATGCTCGACGAGTCCGACAGCCTCGCTCCAACTTAGGTTATGAGGCAGCTTGCCGTTGAGAAGATTCTGGTACAGCGATTCGAGGTGCTTGCTCATAGTGTCTACTCCCTCACAAAGAAAGTTTTCTTAGCTCGATCAACGTGCATCTCGCGGAATGGTCTCCATTGTGTTAAACCTTCTTCGCTTTCGCGGGAGGAACCAGGGCGACGGAGGCCTCGGTGGTGAGCAGGAGGAACGTAAATGTCTCCTGCAAGTACAAGTGGACGGCAGCATCGTTGTGGTTGAGGTAGCCGATGGAGACGTCCTGGCCGATGTGCAGGTCGAAATCACCGCCACGGGTGGTCAGTACGAAAGCGCCGGTAATGGCGGGGGCCCAGATGATTTGATCTTTGACCAGGCGCTTGACGTGGTCCAACACCGGGTATCCGTGGTCGCTGGTCTCGGCGAGCGCGGTGTAGGCGTCGGCTCCGAGCAGCACAGCATAGGGACCGTTGACACCGACTAGACGCAACTGGCTCAAGCTTTGGGCGATTGCGTCCGGATACTCAAGAACATCGGCGGGGAGCGTCATGACTGGGTTGCTCGTCCCTTGGCGGATACCCCCAATGCCGGCGGCGGCATAGCCTTCAAATATCGCAGCGTCCTCGGCAAAGGCAATCTGTCGAGCGGCGTCTTTCGCGGGCTGCCAGTCCGAGTCGTTCGCGCCACGCTCGACGTCGTCGATACTTTTGCGATCCAGTTCGAAGGGAACACGCAGTTCAACCAACGCCTTCACCTCTCGCTGGCTCGCGACGATGCCTTTCGCGGGGGCCGTGATCGTCCGCAAGTGACCGGTACCGATCGCAGAAAGCACAGTGCCAGCCGGCCCCTTCAGGTCGACAACACGCCGTCCTGCAAGATAGCGCTTGAGCGTGCGCGATGTTTCCTGTTCGATCTGAGCCCATGCCGAATCGGAAATGGGAGCGAGCTCGCGATGGAGATTATTCATGTCCTTTGTCTCCTTTGAGAGAACCGATGCCGAGGGAACCGTCGCGCATCGGTGGGATGGATGAGGAGGTTTCGGCCACCGCCGGTACTACCGGGGATTCCGCAGCCTCAGGCTGGGTTTGATCTTGGGTCACGTCGTCCAGAAACGTCGCCGACGGCACGAAAAACAGATTTCCCGTGACAGCCCGGCTGAAGTCGAGAAGTCGGTCATAATTGCCGAGTGGGCGACCGATGAACATGTTCTCGAGCATCTGCTCAATGGTCCTTGGCGAACGGCTGTAGCCGATGAAATAGGTGCCAAACTCACCATGCCCGGGCCGGCCGAAAGGCATGTTGTCGCGCAGGATCTTGATCTCTTTCCCGTCCTCGACGATCGTGGTGAGCGCGTTGTGAGCTGAGGTTGGCTTGACGGAATCGTCCAGCTCGATATCGGAAAGTTTGGTGCGACCGATGATGCGTTCCTGCGCTTCGGTGGAGAGAGCGTTCCATGCGCCAAGATCGTGGAGATATTTTTGCACGATGACATAGCTGCCGCCGGCAAAGTCAGCGTCCTCGTCGCCAATTACTACGGCGTCAGCCGCCGCCGCGCCCCTGGGATTCTCCGTCCCGTCGACGAAACCCATAAGGTCGCGGTCGTCGAAGTAACGGAAGCCCTGTACTTCGTCCACCGCGGAAACGGCACTTCCGATACGAGCCATGATCTGCGTCATCAGTTCAAAAGACAGGTCCATGCGCTTGGCGCGAATGTGGAATAGCAGGTCACCCGGAGTTGAGACTGCGTGGCGCGCTCCCGCACGAATCTCGCGAAAGGGATGCAATTCCGCCGGCCGTGGCTGCCCGAACAGGCGGTCCCATGCGCCGGCCCCAAAGCCGATGACGCAGGAAAGTCCTCCCTCCAGGTCGCGAAATTCCACGGCGCGCACCAGCGCGGCGAGGTCTCCACAAAGCGAGCGCAGGACGGCCAGATTTTCGGGGCCCGGATTGAGCGTCGCTACCAGGAAGATTGCGGCGCGAGTAAGCGGCGCGGCTACTGCTTGCGCGAGGGCAGGCGATCTACTTGCCGCTTCGGGTTTGCTCATCGGATCGGTGTTCATCGCGTGTCCAGCCTGTCTCCGTCAAGCTGCTTTAATTTCGCCGTCCGATTTCTCCACGCGTCCGCCAAATTGGTACCCGCGTCGCGGACAGATGGCCTCTCATCGCCAGGCTGAGCCGTCGAAGATAAATCGTTGAAGAAAAATCGCCCATCCCACTCTTGATCACATTGCTAGGCATATAGAAACGGCCGCTCTCCGTGGCTTTTCCAGAAGTAGGCGAGAATGATTACACTAGCAACCGCCGCGTACGCACACCATAACGAAGTGAACGCGTAGCGCTTGACCTCCATTACAAGCAGCAGTATCGCCAGGTTTGCCGCGCCAAAGATTATCATCATTTTGATCTTCGAAAAAAACAGCGAACCGCAGGTTGCAATCACATAGAACAACGCAACCGCTGTATTATTGGTCGCTTGATTTATGTACACGATACTGTTTCCTCTGACATACAGCTGCAATGGGAATGCCGTCAGCGCCCACAAAATATAGAGCGTGGTTGCTCCGCCAAGTACGAGGAAGGGCAACATCCTCCTGCGGCTCTTCGCATTCGGCTCGAAAAGAAGCACGCCCAGAGGCAGCAAAAAGGGGAGCAGCCCCTGCGCATAAAGCATGAACGCCGCGCCCATGTCGTGCGCCACCGCAGGCGAAAGAATCCCATCCAATCCCAGCCAGACAAATCCCTCGATAAATTGATGAACGGCGAATAGTACGGGCAGCGATGCGAACAGCAATTCGCGCCGATGCTTCACCTTGGTCAAGGTGACGACGCCGACGGCCCCCAGGACTCCGCTGCCTACGAAGTTCGCGGTGGCTGAGAAACACATAGGTGAGCCTTCTCCTTTGCGAACATACATCAATTGTCTCGGAACCCCAAAACAACCTCCGTCGAGGGAATCGAACAGATGCCTCCTAAGAGTTGCGGTTTCTCGGATCGTCGTTCGAACTGACGTATTCAAGTCCGAGCGGTCCAATCGCGGTCACTTGCGTTATGTACTCACTCGATTTTGCCCAGTGAAAATGAGACGTATTTCCCGGTAGAACGACGACGCTTCCCGGCGGATAGGCCTCCAGGTTGTCGGGATTGAACTGGTCGCCCAGGCCGATGTAGAAAACGCCCGAGATTACTGTATAGACTCGGTCCTCCAGGTGTCGGTGTGCCATCAGCTTAACGCCATGGGGCACTCGGACCCTGATCGTGTAGGGGCCGGCCTCCGAGGGCTGACCCACGATCACAGCCAGGCGGACCGACGGTGGGAACGCCGCAAAGGGCTTCCAGTTGATGTCTTCAGACAGGACCGATTTGAAAACGTCTTGGCCTGGCTGATGCGCTGCAGCCACACCTTGTTGTGGTCTCGTCATGACGGCTGCTCTCTCGTTTGACATACAAACTGCTCCTTGTAACTTTTCGTGATGCGCAACACCCGGCGGCCGGCCGGGCACCTGATTTCTCGGGCGGCGGCGCGGTTCAACGCTTCTGGTACGGGTGGAAGATGTAGTTCTTCGTCTTCACGGCCGTATGGCAGGCGTTTCCGCAGTCTGAGAGGCTTTTGGGATCGGGCGTGAACTGGTCCGATGCGGCGTCGTAGTTGAACACCGCGTATCCCCACCCGCCGCTTTTCGGAAATCTCTTGCTGTCCTTTTCCATGACGAAAGCCTCACGAAAGACGTCGGGCACATCCACGACGAAGGGGGCCTCCGTGCTCTTCTTCGGGTTCCACTGGAGTTTCACGATCATGGAGCCATCCGGGAAAGGCTGGCCGTTGCCCGGAATGCCAACCTTGTACGCTTTGATCATTATCGGATTGGCGACGATCACCTTGAGCCTTTCGTCGGTCCGGGAGGAAGAGACGACAGCCCAGTCCTCGTATCCCCTGAAGTCGGAGAACGCGATTCCGCTCGGCGATTTCAGCGAGTACTTGTCCTGCGCGTAAAGGGCCACGGCGCAGAGGACGGCGAGCGCCGCCACGGCTGTCGCAACGATGGTAAAGCCGGCGATACGTCCCACGCCGCTGCGTGTTTCTATCTTCTGCTCTTGTTGCTCTTGTGTCACAGACTTCGTCACAAGTTCAGACATGATGTGTTCTCCTTCTTCAAAAAAGCCTTCTAAGTCCGATTAACGTGCATCTCGAACGACTGCGATTAAGCCACAGGTGAAGGGAGTAAAACAATTGGACCATGGTATTGGCGATACTTTCGTATACGTGCGAACCGGGCGAGATTTGTACGGGCGGTCCTCGAAAAACATTGTAAGAAGCGTTAGGGAATGGTTATTGGACAGTGAAAAAGACAGGTGAGATTTTTCCACCTGCTACAGCAAACGGGGTTTATCGCTCGCCAAATTAGCTGCGGTTGTTGAACCAGTCGAGAGCGACTTCGGTATATTGGCCGACCTCGATGAGGTAGCCGTCGGGATCACGCATATAGCAGCGCCATTCCCAGCCGTGATCGTCTAATGGCACGGTAAGAAAGAACGCTCCTTTGTCGCCCCATTGCTTGTAGCAGGCCCAGATATCGGCGACACGCAAATTAAGGAAGCTATTTACTCTGTTCAGATCCGACGGTGTTTCCAGAGAAGGACCTCTGGCTTGTCGGGGGTTGGGTCACCGCGGGAATTGAGAATGATCCACGTATTAGCCAGTTTGATGTAGCAGGGATCGCTTGGCTCGATCAGTTTCCCGCCAAGAATTCGGACATAGAAGTCCTTCGATTTGTCCTGGTCGCTCACGGTGAAGAAGTGAGCTGCGAAGAAGCCTTCGTGTGCAATCGGAGCGTCAGGTAGATTCATGCGGCGTCTCCTGTTGTCGTGATCGGCGGAAGCGCGGTGCATTGGTCTCGAGACGGCCCGAAGAGCAAGCGGAGAGGGAGCGAAGCTAATCCTCACTGCTCGCGGTCCTGAGCGCCTGCAGCGCGCAGGGAGCGAGGTGCATGCGCTGAGCAATACCGCCTTCGACGCCACAGATCCTGCGCTGCTCGAGCAGTTCTTCAGTGACCTGCCGACCTCAATCGATCACATCATGGTGAGAGCTGGCCGACCTCCTTACCGCCCCTTCATCGACCAGGATTGCGGTTTCCTTCAGCACCTAATACCGTCGACTGATACCAAGGTATCGTCAATACCATCGTCCAATTGTTCGCCTCGCAGACTTCTGGTCTGATCGCGTTATGTCGTCCAATTCAATCGGACTGCGCAACTACGAAGAACAAAGGAGAGGGAACATGAAAATACTGATGGTGTTAACATCGCACGACATACTCGGCAACACCGGGCGCAAGACCGGCTTCTGGCTTGAAGAATTCGCAGCTCCTTACTTTGTTTTCAGGGACACTGGCGTACAGCTGACCCTTGCCTCACCGAAAGGTGGGCAACCACCCCTCGATCCGAAGAGCGATTTACCAGAAAATCAAACGCCCGCTATGAGCCGGTTCAAGCAAGACCAGACGGCACAAAAGGCGCTTTCGCAGACGGTCAAGCTTGCCGACGTGAAATCTCAGGATTACGACACGGTCTTCTATGTGGGCGGGCACGGTCCTATGTGGGACCTTGCAGAAAGCCCGGCTTCCATCGCTTTGCTCGAGTCCTTCTACAATTCCGGCAAGCCGATCGCTCTGGTCTGCCATTCGCCCGGGGTGCTTCGTCACGTCACCTACCAGGGCGCGCCGCTTGTCAAAGGAAAACGCGTGACCGGTTTTACGAATGGTGAGGAAGAAGATGTGCAACTCACCCACATTGTCCCGTTTCTGGTCGAGGATGAGTTGACGCGACTGGGCGCCATCTTTGAGAAACTTCCCAACTGGCAGCCATTGTCAATTGTTGATGGTCGTCTCATTACCGGACAGAATCCCGCGTCCTCGACCGTCGCAGCTCAAAACCTTATGAACTTACTCGCTGCGGAGAAAGCCGCGTAGGTTCCTACTTCGATCGACGCCTGCATCGGATCGTCGTCGGTGTGCGTTATGCCGGCCAAAGTGATGCAGGTGTCGTCTTGGTCGGTAGAGTCTCGCGTTTCCGTAGCGCAGCAAAAGGAAAGATCGACGATGAAGCATACAGGATCATCCGGGGTATCACGTCGTCTCTTGGCCATGGCCGGCCGCAAGAAGCTCCGGAAGCCTGCAAAGCTGTTGTCGAGGTGGACGGTTATTGATCAACGTTAGGATTTGTCGTCTGCGGACGGCAGAGACAAATGGAGGAGGATCCCATGAACTCCCAAGAACAGTTTTGCAATTCGACTTACGCCCACCAGATGCACATTGCGGAGCGTGAGCTATCTGCGTTCATCGGCGCGGTGACGCAACTGTTTGGTCCGGAAGAGGCCAAACTCTCGGTGGAAGACTGGCTCGACGAGTCGGAGTTAATGGATAGCCCGGCTCGATCGAGAAGTCGAGATTGGCGAGCGGTCACCGTCGCGGCCTCGGGTCGACTGGCAAACCGGTTGACTGTCAAACCAGATCATCGAGCGTCGCTCGCCGCATCGACCGATACAAAGGTATTGCCAACGCCATCGTCCAATTGTGTCGCATCCACGCTTCTGGTGTGATGCGCTCATCGCTGCGCAATCGGACATTCGGAGGGAAGAGAAAGGCATCCACTATGACTCTCGAAAAGGTACAGCACAAGTGGCGCATGTTTCGTGCCACCAGGCTAGCCGCCTCTATATTTGGCCTGCTCCTCGTGACTGCGTCCAGTTACGCCCAAACCGTCATCAAAAAGGAGACCACCGTGAGCCAACTAGATACTCTGCAACTCGACGCTGTGCCGCAAACGGACACAGCAGAATTCCGTTCCTTCCACTTCAATGTTCCGGAAGAGCAACTCGTTGACCTCCGTCGGCGGATCGCCGCGACCAAGTGGCCGGAGCGCGAATTGGTCAGCGATGCGACGCAAGGCGTCCAACTCGCGACCATGCAGAAGCTCGCGGACTATTGGGCGAACGATTACGACTGGCGGAAGTGCGAGGCGAAGCTAAACGCCCTGCCGCAGTTCGTGACCAACATCGATGGGCTGGACATTCATTTCATTCACGTGCGTTCAAAACATTCGAATGCTTTGCCGCTCATCATCACACACGGATGGCCCGGCTCGATCATCGAACAACTGAAGATCATCGGCCCGCTCGCCGATCCTACTGCCTATGGTGGAAAGGCAGAAGATGCCTTTGATGTAGTAATCCCGTCGCTGCCAGGCTATGGGTTTTCAGGAAAGCCGGCCGCGACCGGCTGGGATCCCATCCGCGTCGCACGCGCCTGGATCGTGTTGATGAAGCGCCTCGGATACACGCGATTTGTGGCCCAAGGCGGCGATTGGGGAAATTCTGTTACAGAGCTGATGGCTCTGCAGGCATCTCCGGAATTGCTTGGAATTCACACCAACATGCCGGCCACCGTTCCAGCCGACGTTGCGAAGGCTCTACAATTCGGCCAAGCGCCTCCGTCCGGCCACTCAGCCGACGAACAACGCGCGTACGGCCAGCTGGACGTTTTCTATAAGCACGGTGTTGGCTACGCCATCGAGATGGCGAACCGCCCCCAGACGCTATACGGAATCGCGGATTCGCCGATCGGTCTCGCGGCGTGGATCCTTGATCACGACGCGAGCAGTCAGGCGCTCATCGCACGCGTTTTCGACGGTCAGACCGAGGGCCTGACGCGACACGACATCCTCAACAACATCACGCTCTACTGGCTGACAAACACCGCGGTCTCTTCGGCTCGTCTCTATTGGGAATATAAGGGTGGCTTTTTCGACCCCAGGAACGTCTCCATCCCGGTTGCCGTGAGCGCCTTTCCAGAAGAAATCTATCAAGCCCCGAAGAGCTGGGCAGAGAAAGCGTATCCCAAACTCATTTACTACAACCGGCTACCGAAAGGCGGACACTTCGCGGCGTGGGAGCAGCCGGAACTTTTCAGTGAGGAGATGCGGGCAGCGTTCAAATCGCTACGCTAGCTACATCGGAAGGAGGACAAGAATATGAATGGGACCTTGTTGCTCCTTCGGGTAGTCATGGGAGTAGGATCTGCAGCCCATGGTTCTCAGAATCTGTTCGGGTGCCCGGATCTGCCAACATAAGCAGCCCCACGGACTCATGGGAGGAGTCCAATCATGCGTTCCGATGTTGCGTCCGGAGGAATTTTCCCCGACTACGAGCTGCCCGATCACACAGGCAAACTGCGCAAGCTCAGCGAGCTACAGGGCGATGATCCACTAATCCTCATGCTTGCGCGCGGCCACTATTGCCCAAAGGAGCACCAGCAGCATCTGGAACTCGCCGCCTTCTACCCGAAGATCGCGGTGGCGTACACTCAGATCGCCACGATCGCCACCGACGATCACCATACTCTGCAGGAGTTCCGTGCGTCAGTCGGAGCCGAGTGGACGTTCCTTTCGGATCCCGACCGAACGGTTCAGAAGGATCTCGACATCCAAGAGTACACCGACCCCGAGCATAATCCGATGATTCCCCATACGCTCATACTAAAGCCCGGCCTCGTGATTTACAGCATCTACAACGGCTACTGGTTCTGGGGGCGTCCATCGGTCATCGATCTTTGGCACGATCTGCGCGCCGTGACGAGCGAAATCCGCCCAGACTGGGATCTGAGTACTCCTGAACTCCGAGAGGCATGGAAGGCGGGTGACTTCTCGCGTTTCCATGGGTGGAACAAGCAGGCCAGTGTTGAAGCGGCCTCGACTGCACGAAAGAAATAGTACAGCCAGCACCTTCGATCTACTGCAGCATCGAACGGACCGGGAGGCAAATCATGGCAGAGACGCCAGAGACGAACAAACCCGATTTCAGAACTGGATTTCCGATTCGCGATCTCCTTGATGGGAGCATGATATCGGGCCAGGCCGACGGCGAAGAATTGGTTCTGGGCCGCCGCGGTGATGAATTCTTTGCCATTGGCGGCCACTGCGCCCACTACGGCGGCCCGCTCGCAGAAGGCTTAATCGTGGGTGACACCGTGCGGTGTCCCTGGCATCATGCCTGTTTCAGTCTCCGGAATGGCGAGGCGCTGCGGGCACCCGCTCTTGATCCGGTCCCTTGCTGGCGAGTGGAAAGACTGGGCGATACGATTTTTGTTCGTGAGAAAGTCTCCGCGCCGGCTCCCAAGCGCGGAACGCAGGGTCCAAGCTCGGTGATGATTGTGGGCGGAGGCGCCGCAGGTCTAGCTGCGGCCGACACGCTGCGGCGAGAGGGCTACGACGGTCCTCTTACGATCGTGAGTGCCGACGCCTCTCCGCCAGTGGATCGTCCGAACCTTTCCAAGGATTACCTGGCAGGCACGGCCCAAGAAGACTGGATTCCTTTGCGGCCTTCGGACTACTATCGCGACCGCAAGATTGATCTTCTCCTCAATTCGCGAGTTTCATCGCTCGATACAAAAAGCCGGCGGATAGTCCTTGAGAATGGCAAAGCGCTCGAATTTGGCGCTCTCCTGTTGGCCACCGGAGCCGACCCGGTCCGTTTGCCAATTGAAGGCGCGACTGATTCTCAGCTCCACTATCTCCGCACGTTCGCTGACAGCAAGGCAATCATTGCCAAGGCAACTTCAGCAAAACGTGTGGTGGTGGTTGGCGCCAGCTTTATCGGCTTGGAAGTCGCCGGATCGCTGCGCGCCCGCGGAATCCTCGTAGATGTGGTAGCACCTGATCGCCAGCCGCTCGAACGCGTAATGGGAGCTGAGGTTGGCCTCTTCATTCGCAAGCTTCACGAGGCTCACGGTGTAACCTTTCATTTGGGGCAGACGGTCAGCCGGGTGAGCGGTCGCACAGTTACCTTAACCGATGGAACAGATTTAGAGGCAGACTTCATAGTTTTGGGTGTAGGCGTGCGGCCGTCGCTGATTTTGGCCGAGCAAGCTGGGCTCGCGATCGATCGAGGGATCGAAGTCAACGAATACCTGGAAACAAGTGTGGCCGGAATCTTCGCTGCTGGCGATGCCGCCCGCTGGCCCGATCCGCACACCGGCGAGCGAATTCGCGTCGAACACTGGGTGGTTGCTGAACGCCAGGGTCAAGTGGCAGCTAAGAATATTCTTGGCCGTCGCGAAAAATTTGAAGCCGTCCCATTCTTCTGGAGTCAACACTACGATGTGGCCATCAATTACGTGGGCCATGCCGAGAAGTGGGAGACGATCGAGATCGATGGGAGCCTCGATGCGCGCGATTGTGCCGTGGCGTATAAGAAAGGCGGTCGCACTCTCGCTATCGCAACTATCTCGCGCGATCTGCAAAGCTTGCAGGCTGAGGCCGCCATGGAAGCTGAAATACGGCCGCAAAAACGAGAGGTCGCCTGAGCGCCTCCTCACCGAGTTCGAGAAGATCGTCGCATGTGGCAATCCTCTCCAAACAGCATAAGATACGGGATTCCTGAGTTCGACTCGAACCTGGGCGCGGTGAGTTGAGAGACAACAGCGGAGAGAAATGAAGCCGACTGCTTCCCCAAATCTGTGGCGACCGCTGCGAGTAACGGTTTTTCGCAATCTGCTAATCGCGGACGTCATTTCAGACGCCGGCGCTTTCATGCAGAACGTCGGCGCTGCATGGCTGATGGTGTCACTCGGCGCCGGACCGATTTATGTTGCGCTGACGCAGACTGCCGCTTCCTTGCCATATTTTCTGCTGGCCCTTCCAGCGGGCTCCGCTGGCGATATCGTCGACCGCCGCAAGCTGATTCTTTTCACCGAGTCGTGGATGATGGGCGTCGCGTTGATTCTAGCGATCTTGACTATCGCAGGAGTGATGTCGCCATGGATACTCTTGGTGCTCACATTTGCGCTCTCGGCGGGAGATGCGTTCGAAACACCAGCATGGCGTGCAATCCTCCCTGAATTGGTGCCCAAGGAAGACCTAGCAGCGGCTTCTGCGCTCAACGGGATTGAGTTCAACCTCGCCAGAGCGGTTGGGCCAGCGCTCGCGGGCATGATCATATCCGTTGCTGGTGTCGCCACAGCATTTGTCGCAAATTTCGTATCGTTTTTTGGCGTCATTGTAGTTGTTGCCCGGTGGAAAAGGCCTGTTCGAAAGAGGAGCGCTCCGCCGGAATCTTTTTCGGGAGCCACAGTCGCGGCCATTCGCTATGTCTGCCACTCACCTACAATTCTGACGGTATTGCTCAGAACAGGCGTAGTCATGTTCTTCTGCAGCGCACTCTTCGCGTTGCTGCCGACGGTTTCTCGGAGCGTGAATCAGAATGCAACGGGCTTTGGACTCTTGCTTGGCTGCTTTGGTGGCGGTGCAATCATCGGCGCTTTGGTCATGCAGTCAGCCCGTAACAGGTGGGCGATGGACTCCATAGTGTCGACGGGCGTCGTGATCTTGGGATTAGTGATTCTGGCGATGAGCGGGTTGCACAGATTGAGCACACTGGCTGCGGTTATGTTGGTCGGCGGTGCGGCATGGATCATCTTCATTTCCCTTATCAATGCCCTTGCCCAGAACCTGGCGCCTGATTGGGTAAGAGCACGAGTCCTCGCCATCTTCGTTCTGGTTTATCAGGGGAGTTATGCGCTCGGGACCGTGACTTGGGGTGCCGTCGCGCAACGATCAGGCGTTGGAACCGCGCTCGTCTACGCCGGATTGGGGACAATCGCCACCGCAGGAGTTGCCTTTTTCGCGCAACTTCCCGATTCGACCGCGGATCTGAGTCCCTGGAACCACTGGCGCATGCCGGTCGTCATCGAGGAAGTTGGGGCTGATGTTGAGAAGGGACCGGTATTAGTTACCATTGAATACGCCGTGATTCCAAAACGGACAGCAGAATTTGTGGGTGCGATGCATGAATATGGTCGGATGCGGCGTCGCGATGGCGCGTATCGGTGGGCAATCTTCCGGGATACTGAAGTCGCGGATCGTTATCTGGAGATATTTCTGGTGAACTCTTGGGCAGAACATCTGCGTCAGCATGAGAGGCAAACCCAAGCCGACCGTGAGTTGGAAGGGCAAATATACAGCTATCTTTCCGGAGAACCGATGGTGCGTCATTTGATC